>NZ_CBDLAM010000080.1:0-16171 GCF_965301125.1 Anaerosporobacter sp.
AAGTAGGATACCTTATAAAATTGTGGATTTTTGTTAATTACTGGTGTATTATATTTATTAGAAATATAATTCATAATGGGGAACCAGTATGGACCAAGAAAGGGAAAATAATTTGAAAATAACAAATATTACAAACTGGAAAGTATGGATCGGCAAGGTTCTTTTAGCTGGTATAATAGCGTTTATTATCTTAAATGTTCTAGCCCAATTTTATTATACACCACCACAAAAAATAGCAACTGACAAATTTGCTACAGATTTTGTTGTAGAGAAAAATTATACAGGGTACATATCGGATGAGGGAATCGCAAAATTTAGAACAGATGTGAATGGCTACAATAATGCCAGTGTTCCGGCTGAAGTGGATGTTCTGATAATGGGTTCTTCCCACAGTCTTGGGTATACAGTAAATCCAGGTGAAAATTTATCATACATATTACAGCAAAAACTAAAGGGCTCTGATTTGAGCACATTCAATGTATACAACATTGCTATGTGGGGACATACCTGGTATGTAAATGCCAATAATTTCGAGAATGCAGTGAAAGAATTCCAACCAAAAAAGTATGTGGTCATGGAAATACATGATCAATTAGAATATACGGAAGAGATATTACCGAAAGTAATCAATCATACACTCGCTAGAGAGAATGTGAATCAAAGTAAATTAGTTTCAACTCTTAAAAAATTTCCTTATTTTCAACTACTCATGCATCAGTTGAAAAATGTTATGAATGTCCAGAATACAACAGATACAACAGAGACAGCAACAGCTGAAAAAGATGATACAAATGCGGATATCTACTCTTCCTATAAGAGCAATCTGGAAACCGTTGTACAAAACATGCAGGAACAGTTGAAACCATATGGAAGTAAACTAGTATTTTACTATATGCCTCATTTAGAACTGGCTAAAGACGGTTCTACGCAGGCTACGACAACGGAATATGTGAAGGCATTTAAAGAAGTGGCAGAAGAGTATGATGTTATCTTTATCGATATGTCAGAAGATTTTACTAACTACTACGAAAAAACAAATCAATTACCATTCGGGTTTATTAATACTGAGGTTGGTGTAGGTCATCTGAATCGCTATGGACATGAATTGGTAGGGGACGCTATATACCAGGCTATATTACAGAATGAAGAATTAGGGGGAAAGTAAGATGACATTTTTGAGCTTTACATTTATTGCATTCTTTGCCGTTGTTCTGATTATTCTATCGCTTCTTAATGTAGGGGTTGTTCGAAATAAGGTTAAGAATATCAACGGACTTCGCCATATTCTCCTATTAGCGGCCAGCTATATCTTCTATGGCTGGTGGGATTGGCGTTTTTGTGGATTACTTCTCTTGTTAACTATCGTTGCTTATGTTACAGCACTCAATATTCAAAAAGACCGCGAAAATAAAATGTGGATTATTATAGGAGTAGTACTTCCATTGATTATTTTAGCGTTTTTCAAGTATTTCAATTTCTTTGCAGAGTCGGTAACAGCCGTTTTAGCCAAAGATGATTGGAACTTAATAAACATTATATTACCACTTGGAATATCATTCTACACGTTCCAGTCCATGAGTTATATCATCGATGTATATCGAGGTAAGATACAAGCATGTGATAGTTTCATTAAGATAGCGCTATATATATCATTCTTCCCACAGATCAGTTCAGGACCTATTGTTAAGGCTTCTTTCTTCTTGCCACAACTAGATGAAGATCGAAGAACTAGTATAAATGGATTCTTTCAGGGAGCTCAGATATTTTTATTTGGTTTTATTAAGAAAATAGTAATTGCAGATCATCTGTCTATCTTTGTTAATGAGGTATTTAACAAACCAGATGCATTTAGTGGTGGCACAATACTTCTTGCAATTATTTCATATTCAATACAATTATATTGCGATTTTTCAGGATATTCGGATATGGCAGTGGGATGTGCTAAGTGTATGGGATATGATTTACCACGTAATTTCAACGTACCATATTTATCAAAAAATGTGACAGAGTTTTGGAAGAGATGGCATATTAGCTTATCTACCTGGCTGCAGGAGTATCTATACATATCACTAGGTGGCAATCGAAAGGGGAAAATACGGACCTATGTTAACTTAATCCTGACTATGACATTAGGAGGATTATGGCATGGAGCGAGTTGGAACTTTATTATCTGGGGATTGTTACATGGAATTGCGTTATGTGTACATAAAATATATAGTAAGCTTCGCAAGAATAAGATAGACAATGTAGTGACTAGTGTGCTATCCGTGATTGGGACATATCTATTTGTGTGTGTTTGCTGGGTATTCTTTCGAGTAGAATCCTTCGGTGATGCAATCAAGATTCTTGGACGTGTTGTAAGATGGGAAAATGGGATACATCAAATGTTCCTTTGGAGTATCATAGCTATTATTATAGTTGTAATTGCGTCAGTTATGGCATACCTTAATGGCTGTAAAATGCCAAAAGAAAAGAAGAAAATTGGTAGCACAGAAGGGTTTTATCCTGTTCTGGATTTATCTAAGTTGATATCGTTGATAATTTTATTTATTGTACTGGGTATTACATTTGGTATAGCATATACAGAAAGTAATCCATTTATTTATTCTCAATTTTAGAAAGCATCGTATTTAGGAAGTAACTTATTTAGAAAGCAACTTAGAGCAATGCAAAAAAAACTTGCTTTTAGATAGTACGGATGTATAATATATAGATATAGAGCTGTTTGCAAGGTTATATTATACTGGATAGAGTTTTATTTCTAGAGGATTGTTTAAAACCAATAGATATAGTAAAAGGAGTTATCACATTAAGTATGCGAAGAAAATTCATATTCTTACGAATGAAATTGTAAGAGGTGTTGTTTTTTTGTAATTAGTGTGAAAACTCCTTTTTTACATATAACATAGGGAAGGAAGGATATTAGATGGATAAATCTCGTAAGTTATTGGTTATCGTATTAGTAGTTATTGGGGTGTTAATATTAGCATCTGATTCTACTGGAAAACGTGTAGATGACGCATTTTCACCAAGCGGTGATATTACCAATATACAAATTGAAAATGGAAATGTAGATCTTAAAATTATAGAGGGAGATACCTTCTATGTAAAAGGTGAGAACTTAGAAGAGAACAGCTATACATTTACGCAAGAGGGAGATACACTTATTATAAAGACAGATAAAAATGGTCTTGACTTTATACATATTGGATTGTTTGAGAACCCAGCAACGCTCACTTTAACTATTCCAAGAGATTTACAATTTGATACCGTTACAATTAAGAATGATAGTGGTGACTTTAATGCTACTACGGGATTACATGCAAAGCAATTTAGTATAATAGCTGGTTCAGGTGATGTAGTTTTGGAAGGAATAAAAACAGAGGTATTTGATAGTAGCGTTGGTTCAGGGGATTTTGAAGTAAAAGATTTGACAGCAAATGATATAGATGCCTCCGTAGGTTCTGGAGATGCTATATTTGGTTATGTTGAATGCGAGAAGATGTCTATGGAAGTGGGATCAGGAGAACTTACTTTTAAGAGTTTAGAAGCAAAAGATTGTGAGTTTGTCCTTGGATCGGGAGATATAGAAGGTAAGAATCTTCAAGTTGTGAATATGACAGCACAGACAGGATCAGGAGATATCGAACTAAAGGGAGAGTTAACAGGTGTTTCTAAATTTACTTGTGGTAGCGGTGATATTGAATTAAATCTTGATGGAGATTTAGAAGAATATTCATTAGAAATTGAGGGTAGTGATATAGAGGTTAATGGGGAGGAATATGATAAGAAATATAAAAGTGATGAAACAATGGATAAACAGCTACATCTAAAAGCTGGTTCAGGAGATATTGAGGTAACGATTCGATAAGATATATCTAGATGATAGTATGCATGAATAGAAAATAGGACTTCTCAATAGAGAGGTCCTATTTTTTAAAAAAATTTCAGGGACATTCTACGTTCCGTAGAGTAAATTCAACTGATAATTTAATATATAAAATGAGGGATTTGTAATAAGAAAAAATGCAGTTTTTGAAGAAGGAGGGTCACTTGAGGAATGCTTGATGGAATAGGTATCGTAAAATATCTTGACAAAATAAATAACTAGGTATATATTATGTATAAATATACATATACATTGAATAAACATATAAATTCGTGTTTGCAGTGAAAAATTTTGCAGAAGAACATATCGTAATTGAATAATTATTTATGAGCAATCAATGGGAGGAGTAGATTTATATATGAACTTAAAAGGACGCAGTTTTCTTACATTAAAAGATTTTACACCAGAAGAAATTACATATCTAATTGATTTAGCAGCAGATTTAAAAGCAAAGAAAAAACAAGGTATTACGGGAAATAGTTTAAAAGGAAAGAATATTGCTTTAATATTCGAAAAGCCTTCCACAAGAACCAGATGTGCATTTACAATTGGTTGTATTGATGAAGGTGGTCATCCAGAATATCTTGGTAAAGATGACATTCAACTTGGTTATAAAGAGAGTGTGGAAGATACAGCTCGTGTACTAGGTAGAATGTTCGACGGTATTGAGTTCCGTGGTTTCAAACAAGATACTGTAGAAAAATTAGCAAAATACAGTGGTGTGCCTGTATGGAATGGTCTAACAGATGATTACCATCCTACACAAATATTAGCGGATTTCTTAACTTTAAAAGAACAATTCGGTCATCTAAAAGGATTAAAGCTAGTATATGTAGGTGATGGAAGAAATAATATGGCGAATAGCTTGATGATTGGTTCTTCTAAGTTAGGAATTGACTTCACAATTCTTGCACCAGAACAACTATGGCCTACGAGCCAATTGGTGGATACTTGTAAGGAGTATGCGAAAGAATCTGGTTCAACAATTTCTATCACAGATGATTTGAATGCGGTAGAAGGAGCAGATGCAATCTATACAGATGTATGGTGCTCTATGGGTGAAGAAGATAAGGCAGCAGAACGTATTGCCATGCTTTCACCATACCAAGTAAATCATACTCTCTTTGCTAAGACAAAGAAGGATTCAACAATCTTCTTACACTGTTTACCAGCAGTAAAAGGTAAAGAAGTAACAGAAGAGTTGTTTGAACAATTTGCAGATGTAGTGTTCGATGAAGCAGAGAATCGTATGCATACAATTAAAGCAGTTATGGTTGCTACATTAGGTGAATAAATATTAGATAAATAAAATCTCAAACTGACGAATGCCAGTGGCTAATAAATTTATAAGTCACTGGCATTCAATGGTTTGAGATTACTTTTTTGGCACTGTATTTATTGTTAAGTTAAGAAGGAAACTTAAGTAGCGTATCCACTTATTGTATAAAGAATTACACTTAATGGATAAATATTAATTTTTCATAAAAACGACATACAATGAGTTGATTTTATGCTATACTAGTAGAAATTGAGCTTTATAGGAATGACTTCGCATTTAAAATTCGTGAAACAATTTCATCATAACATCACCCATTTTGAAAGGAGAAGGACTATGAAAGAATTTGAGTACTCTGATATTACACATGAAATAAAAGAGTTAGCTAAACTCTGTAAGAATAATAGCAAAATTGAACCGGATCTATATGGTAAATATGAGGTAAAAAGGGGTCTTCGTGATATCAGTGGTAAGGGTGTCTTAGCAGGTTTAACAGAGATTTCTGAAATCGTATCTTATACCATAGTAGATAGTGATTTAGTTCCATGTGAAGGGCAACTGTATTACCAAGGTGTTAATGTGAAAGACTTGGTTAATGGGTTTATTAAGGAGAAGAGATTTGGATTTGAAGAAACAGTATATCTGTTGCTATTTGGAGAACTACCAGATAAAGAACAGTTAGATACTTTGAATGCTTTATTAGCTAAGTATAGAGAGGAATTACCTACTAGCTTTGTTAGAGATATCATTATGAAAGCACCAAGTAGGGATATGATGAATACACTAGCGAGAAGTGTATTAACACTTTATTCCTATGATGAAATGGCCGATGATACATCAGTTGAGAATGTTCTACGACAGTGCTTACAATTAATAGCATTGTTCCCATTGTTATCAGTTTATGGTTACCAAGCTTATAGCCATTATCATGATGGTAACAGTTTGTTCATCCATTCACCGCAGCCAGAACTATCAACTGCCGAAAATATATTACATATCCTACGTCCAGATAGCAAATTTACGCATCTTGAAGCAACAATATTAGACCTTGCTCTAGTATTGCACGCAGAGCATGGTGGAGGTAATAACTCAACATTTACAACCCATGTTGTTACTTCATCAGGAACAGATACTTATTCTGCAATTGCTGCATCTCTTGGTTCACTGAAAGGACCTAGACATGGTGGAGCCAATATCAAAGTGGTTAAGATGTTCGAAGATATGAAGGAAACGATCAAGGACTGGGAAGATGAGAATGCAGTACGTCAGTATTTAGTAGATTTACTGAATAAGAGGGCATTCGACAAAGCAGGATTAATCTATGGAATGGGCCATGCTGTGTATTCCATCTCAGATCCTCGTGCTGATATCTTTAAAAGATTTGTTAAGAATCTTTCAGAAGAGAAAGGTTTAGAGAAAGAATATGCCCTTTATAGTTTGGTAGAGAGATTAGCGCCAGAGGTTATTGCTAAGGAAAGAAAAATCTACAAGGGCGTTAGTGCTAATGTAGATTTCTATAGTGGTTTTGTTTATAGTATGCTTGATTTACCAATTGAATTATATACTCCTATTTTTGCAATTGCACGTATTGCAGGTTGGTCTGCACATCGTCTTGAAGAAATCATCAATGGTGGTAAAATTATTCGTCCAGGTTATAAGAGTGTGGCAAAACACAAACAATATAAAACGATGGAAGAGCGTATGGAGAATAAGGAAATATAGATAGTATGGATACTATATGGAGGCAAAAATGAATTGGAATAAGATTATTAAAGATAATAAGCTATTACCAGATCTGATTAATATAGTTTTGGGTATTGCTGTTATCGTATTATTTGTATTGGTTATCTTAAAGCCATCTAACTATGCATTAATGGCATCATTAATGATTGTGGCTGGTATTATGAATTTGAGTAATGGATATAGAAAAGCTCGTGTGAATGGGCAAAAAGGAATAGGATTGTTTTTTAGCATTGTAGGTGTTGTAGTAATTGCATTTGGTATATATTATCTACGAGTTGCATTAGCATAGAAAGAAGAGTTTTAGTATGAAGAGTTTTAATACAAAAACGGAAATACTAACAATATTAAGTAATAGTGATAGTTACGTATCAGGCCAATACTTATGTGAACAATTAGGTGTTTCAAGAACTGCGGTATGGAAAGTAATGAATCGATTGAAAGAGGAAGGATATCAAATTGATTCTGTATCAAACAAAGGGTACCGTTTACTTAGCCAGCCTGACGTTATTACTAGTGAGGCTATTCTTAGTAAATTACAAACAAAATATATGGGGCGACAGGTTTTTTGTTATGATGAAGTAACTTCTACCAATACAGTTGCCAAACGACTAGCTGATGAAGGAAATATAGAAGGAACGTTAGTTGTTTCTGATACACAAAATGGGGGGAAAGGTAGAAGAGGACGTAGTTGGGAATCACCAAAGGGCACGGGAGTGTTTATGACTGTGATTTTAAGACCACAGATAAAGCCCATATACGCCTCAATGCTTACATTAGTTGCTGCCCTAGCGTTAAATGATGCCATTACCAATCTAACAGGCTTAGAAGCAAAGATAAAGTGGCCAAATGATATTGTGGTTAATAAAAAGAAAGTGTGCGGGATTTTGACAGAATTAAGTGCCGAAGTAGATTATATAAACCATATCGTTGTTGGTATCGGGATAAATGTGGGCACGAGAGATTTTAAAGAGGAGTTGAAAGACAAAGCGACTTCGTTATTATTGGAATCAGGTAAATCTATTAACCGTACAGAATTAATAGCCAAGGCTATGGAATACTTTGAAGGCTATTATGAACAATTCCTTAAAACCCATGATCTGAGTGGTTTAAAAGAAGCGTATACTAAGGTATTAATTAATAAGGATCAAGTAGTGAAGATACTTGCCGAGGAGAACTCTTATACAGGAATTGCTAGAGGAATTACGGACGAAGGACATTTGCTTGTCGAAAAGGATAATCATGAACTTGTAGAGGTATATGCGGGTGAAGTTTCTGTTCGTGGTTTGTATTCGTATACGTAACTCGGTTGTCAAAATATAGAGTTTTGCACACCATAGTAACAATTGTCACATGACAATTGTCACGACTTTGTAATCTTGCCTTATATCCGTTGCACAAACAGAAAGAATGAAGTATATTAATGGTAGAAGTAGCGTGCACATTATGATAAGAGTAAAGCATACCCCGAAGCGGGGATATAAGAATAGGAGGCAAAGTATGAAACGTTCAGCAACAGGGTTTATTTGGGGGTTAATTATTATTGCACTTGGTGTGTTAATTGGTGCAAAAGCATTTGGAGCAGATTTTGATATTTTCTTTGATGGATGGTGGACATTATTTATTATCATTCCAAGTGCAGTTGGTCTATGTGAAAGAGGTAACAGAACAGGAAGTGCTATCGGTCTAGCAATCGGTGTTATGTTATTATTATCAGCACAAGGGTTTATGCCTTGGAATATGTTCGGAAAATTAATTGTTGCAGTTATCTTCGTTATTATTGGTCTTAAGTTAATCTTTGATGAAGGTAGAAAGAATAAGAATATAGATTTTAATCAAAATAAAAATGGAACAGATAGTACTTACACATATACGTACGATTCAACAAATGCGAATAATACATCTAATTCAAACAATAACAATGAAAATTTTAATTCAGGCAGTAGCAACCAATATGACAGTAATATAACTGCTATCTTTTCTGGTAAGAACATGAATTATAATGGACAGTATTTTGGAGGTGTTGCTGCTACTGCCGTATTTGGAGGGATTGATCTTAATCTAAAAAATGCAATTATTGATAAAGATGTAATCATCGACGTAACTGCTATATTCGGTGGAATTGATATCTATGTACCATCAAATGTAAGGGTCGTTGTAAATTGTACTGCAATCCTTGGAGGAGTAGATAATAAGACGGTTACTCCTTCTATGGCAGAAGGTATGAATATGCCAACAATTTATGTAAATGGTGCTTGTATTTTCGGTGGAGTTGATATAAAATAGTTTCGCATAGCTGAAAGTCACAGTCCTATGTGCTGGAAGAGCCAAAGTGAAAGGTTAGTGAAATCGTAGCTAAGATTACGATACTTATAGGTGAAATTATGTATCAAGAAAATGTTACTTTATGTGCATCAAGTGCATATGAGCAAAAATATTACTTAAATGATGATTTTAAATCATTACCAGATGCAATTAAAGAAGAACTTCAAATCATGTGTGTATTATATACAGAAGATATTGGAGGAATTCTTACACTTAAATTCGAAGAAGATGGTACATTGGTTTTCCATGTAGAATCGGATGAAGGGGATTTACTATTTGATGAAATTGGTAGTGTACTTAAAATCAAAGAATTACAAAGAACAAAAGCAGAATTATTGGAAGCATTGGAACTTTACTATAAGGTATTCTTCTTAAATGAAGATGTATCAGATTTACTTTAAACATATCGTTACGAATGTAGAAAGGATGAAATGACATGGTTAGACATATTGTAATGTTCGAGTTTGCAAAAGAGGCAGAAGGAAAAACAACTATAGAGAATGCAGTTATTGCTAAAGACCAATTATTAGAATTAAAGGAAAAACTAGATTTTATTCGTCATATGGAAGTTGGTATTAATGACTCAGATGCAGATGACACAAATTATACGTTATGTCTTACTTGTGACTTTGATTCTTTCGATGATTTAAATCGTTATGCAGTTCACCCAGAACATTTAAAAGTGGCTGCGTTTATCGGTACAGTAAAGGTAAGCCGTGCTTGTGTAGATTACGAATTATAGGTCAATATTGTTCTTGACCTAGGAAGGATATAAGACATGTTACTAGTAGTAGATGTTGGAAATACTAATATAACATTAGGAATATTTGATGATAAAAATTTAATTGCTACATTCCGAATGACAACAAAGACTGCTCGTACTTCCGATGAATACGGATTGTTTATACGAGAATTAGTGCTTTCTAGAGAGATTCGACCTGAGGATATTGATGATGTTATTATTTCATCTGTAGTTCCTAACATTATGCATTCGTTTAAGAATGGTATTATCAAATATATGAATATAACTCCAATTATAGTTGGAGCGGGTACGAAGACAGGAATTAAGATTGCTACTGCAAACCCTAGAGAAGTAGGACCAGATCGAATTGTTGATTTGGTTGCAGCATATGAGACCTATGGTGGACCATTAATTGTAATTGATTTTGGTACAGCTACCACATATGACTTAATCTTAGAGGATGGTTCTTTCGTGGCAGGTATAACAAGTCCAGGAATTCGTATCTGTGCGAATGCTTTATGGTCAGATACTGCAGCTCTTCCAGAAGTGGAAATTAAGAAGCCAGATTCTATTTTAGCAAAAGATACAATTACAAGTATGCAAGCTGGTCTTGTTTATGGATATATTGGACAGACAGAATACATCATTAAGAAGATAAAAGAAGAGTCTGGAATTAGTGATATTAAGGTTGTTGCAACAGGGGGATTAGGTAAGATTATCGCTGATGCAACAGAAGAGATTCATATATATGATGCAGCACTTACAATGAACGGGCTTCGGTTGATTTATGAAAAGTGCAAGGGAAGAAGAAGTTAGAAAGGCACGGAACGTGTTATGAATTTACAGATTGGAAAAGTTAATATAGGGGGCAATTTAATAGTAGGACCAATGGCAGGAGTAACTGACCTGCCATTTCGTTTGTTATGTAAGGAACAAGGAGCGGACCTAATCTATACGGAGATGGTAAGTGCCAAGGGAATTATGTATAACAATAAAAATACAGAGTTGCTTCTTGAAGTAAAGGAAGAGGAGCGCCCTGTAGCGTTACAATTGTTTGGAGCTGATCCAGATATTCTAAGTGAGATGGCCAAACGAATTGAACACCGTAATTTTGATATATTAGATATTAATATGGGATGCCCTGTGCCGAAAGTAGTGAACAATGGGGAGGGTTCCGCATTATTAAAGGATCCAAAGTTAGTTGGTGAAATTGTTTATAAAGTATCACGAGCCATCGATAAACCGCTTACTATAAAAATCCGTACAGGGTTTGATGAGACTTGTGTCAATGCCGTTGAGATTGCTAAGGTTATTGAGCAAAATGGGGCAGCAGCAATTGCTGTTCATGGACGTACTAGGGCACAATACTATAGTGGTAAGGCTGATTGGGATATTATCAGACAAGTAAAAGAAGCCGTTTCAATCCCTGTTATAGGAAATGGTGATGTAGCTACAGTAGAAGATGCAAAGAGAATCACAGAAGAAACAGGTTGTGATGGTATTATGATTGCGAGAGGGATTCAAGGGAACCCTTGGTTATTCTCTCAGATTAAAGAATACTTCGCTACGGGTATGATTCCAGAGAAACCAGATGTAGATGAAGTAATTGCTATGATACTAAGACATGCTAAATTACAGATTAAGTTCAAAGGAGAATTCGTTGGTATTCGCGAGATGCGTAAGCACGTTGCATGGTATACAACAGGTTATCCGAAGTCAGCTAAGTTACGTAATGCTGTCAATGAGATTACAAGCTTAGAAGAGCTAGAAGAATTAATGATGCAATATAAGAATATGATTGAAGAATAAATATAAGGGGTGTAGAAAATTTTCTACACCCCTTAATTCTTATGAAAATAGAAAGTTACTAAGGTTCTTTTTCCTGTTATGATTTAGCGAAATAGATGTTTTACAGAAAGATACGCTGGAATTCCATTATTGTACGTTACTGGAACTTCTCCCTGAATCAATGGATAGATATAATCAAATAATTCCTGTGTAATATCATTTCCGGCTTCATTAATCCATTCACGGGGAACGAGTTTTTCTACATTAGCTACATTGGATACATCTGTACTACCATACGTCACTGTGTAAGGGGTATTGCTTGTACGGATTAATGTAGCCATCTTTGCTGTTTTACCTTGAGCTGCAAGTGCGAAAGCTTCTTTTCCTAATTGGTATGCTTCATCAAGATCTGTCTTCGAAGAGATATGAGAAGCACAACGTTGAAGTACATTTAACTCAATGGAACGTACTTTACAGCCAATGGTATTCTTTACTAGGTTTTCAAGGTATTTTCCAGTACCGCTTAACATAACATGTCCGAACTGGTCTGTACCTGTTGAATTTGCTGAGATATATTTGCCGGCAGGATCTTTAATACCTTCTGATACAGCTATAATTACTTGATTACGCTTCTCTAATTGTTCACGAACGTCATTAACAAAGGAGGCTGTAGAGAATGGGCATTCAGGTAGATAGATAAGATGTGGAGCGTCACTGTATTCTGTTCTTGCAAGGGCAGAAGCAGCAGTTAACCAACCGGCATTTCTTCCCATGATTTCTACGATAGATACGCTCTTCGTATCATAGATATATGCATCATGTGAAAGTTCAAGAATAGAAGATGCAATGTATTTGGCTGCAGATCCAAAACCTGGAGTATGATCAATACAAGTTAGATCGTTATCAATAGTTTTAGGAATACCAATAACACGAATATCGATATTATGTTTTAATGCGAAGGCTGATAATTTGTTGACTGTGTCCATAGAGTCATTTCCACCGATATAGAAGAAATATTTTATGTTATAGTTAGAAAACTGTTGAAAGATAGTGTGATAGTCAGAATCGTCAATCTGAGGATCTGATAATTTATATCTGCAAGAGCCAAGAAACATAGAAGGCGTATTGGTTAGAGTTGATAGGTTATTTGCGTCTGTATTAAAAGTTTCCGTCAAATCGATAAGGTTGTTTTTTAGAACCCCTTGTATACCATTTAAGGAGCCATATATTTTGTCAACGGTTGTAGATTGTATAGCTTGATGAATCACACCTGCAAGGCTGGAGTTTATAGCTGTTGTTGGACCTCCAGATTGTGCGATGAGACAATTTATCTTAGGCGACATACTGTTCAAAAACCTCCTGAATTATTCTATAAGCAGACATATAATAGCAGAAAGATAATGTCTTTTCAATATAATCACATTAATTTAGTTATTAAATTAATGTTTAGCATTGATAATTGATATAAAAAACTATTTTAATGACACTTATTTAAAACAGTTGAAAAAATTACCAATTTGTAGCATAATATAATCATAAGAACGAATAGGGATAGTATCTCTCAGATAGCGAGAGTTATGTAAATGTATAATCTTTATGCAACGAAAGGGGTGACTTTGTTGAATTCCTCATCACCAGATTTTAATTTACACGCTATACATTGCCGAAGATGTAAGAAGTTGTTGACTGATAATTATGCGGTTTCACCTCTTTGTCCAGACTGTATTGATAAAGATAAAGAAGACTATCGTATTGTTAAGGAGTATATACAATCTCATGCCAATACAAATGCTTATCAGGTGGCGCAAAATACAGGAATTAGCCTGAAAGTAATTATGCGATTTATTAGAGAAGACCTTGTACAAACTATAGATCCAAATACAAATAGTAAGGAATAAAGAGGAACTGCCATATAGGAAGAAAGAATCTTATATGGTAGTTTTTGTATTATGTGGAAAGACATTAACAGGTTACTAATCTTGCATCTTAAGATACTTATGAGTTATTATATTAAAGTAGCGGATATAGCGGACATTATATAGTTTATAGAAATATGAATATTTCTTTCGTAAGTTAGGAAGAGTAAAAAAATTACCAAATAAAGTTGAAAACTAAAATGACAATTCAACAATGTAACGAAAAAAAGTGTAGATTTGAAAAAATAGTTGCATTTTTGTATCAAACAGTGTACTATACTTATTAGAAAAGACAAATGTGCGTACTGCAAAGACACCTATGTTGTTTTATGGCTTAAAATGTCAGTACATAAAAAAAGATGGAGGAATTCATGATGAGTAGTAAATTACGAGTAGGTATTCTTGGTGCAACAGGTATGGTAGGTCAACGTTTTATCTCTTTATTAGAGAATCACCCTTGGTTTGAAGTAGTGGCAGTAGCAGCTAGCCCAAGAAGTGCAGGAAAGACGTATGAAGAAGCAGTAGGTGGTCGCTGGAAGATGACTACACCAATGCCTGAAGCAGTTAAGAAATTAGTTGTTTTAAATGTTAATGAAGTGGAAGAAGTGTCTAGTAAAGTAGATTTTGTGTTTAGTGCTGTTGATATGACGAAAGAAGAAATTAAGGAAATTGAAGAAGCTTATGCGAAAGCTGAGACACCAGTTGTATCAAACAACAGTGCACACAGATGGACACCAGATGTACCAATGGTAGTTCCTGAATTGAATCCAGAACATTTGCAAGTAATTTCTGATCAAAAGAAACGTTTAGGCACAACAAAAGGTTTCATTGTAGTTAAACCGAACTGTTCAATCCAAAGTTACACACCAGCTTTACATGCATTAAAAGAATTTGGACCAAAAGTTGTGGTTGCTACAACTTATCAAGCAATTTCAGGCGCAGGTAAAACATTTAAAGATTGGCCAGAGATGGTTGAGAATATCATTCCTTTTATCGGCGGTGAAGAAGAGAAGAGTGAACAAGAACCTCTTAGAATCTGGGGTAAAGTTGAAGATGGTAAAATCGTTAAAGCCGATGGTCCAGTTATCACAACACAATGTATTCGTGTACCAGTTTTAAATGGTCATACAGCTGCAGTATTTGTTAGTTTTGAAAAGAAACCAACGAAAGAGCAAATGATTGAAGCTTGGAAAAATTTCAAAGGACTTCCACAAGAATTAGAATTACCAAGTGCACCAAAACAATTTATTCAATATCATGAAGAAGATAACAGACCTCAAATTAAACTTGATGTTGATTATGAAAATGGAATGGGTGTATCAATTGGACGTTTAAGAGAAGATACCGTATATGACTACAAATTTGTTGGTTTATCACACAATACAATACGTGGAGCAGCAGGCGGAGCTGTTTTAATTGCAGAATTATTAAAAGCACAAGGTTATATTGTAGCAAAATAAATAAAAAACAATCCCAAGTAGTATGTACCTATGGCGGTTACGAAATGTACTTCATAGGTATTAAACTTCTTGGGATTATTTTATTATTATTCCAATAGGTATTTAATTAATTTCACCGTATTATCTTTATTAGGTGAGTTAACAAGGACTCCTAAAATAGGTTTTTCCATTGAAGAACCGCTATTCTTATAAACTTTACTATCATCAAGGTAGATTCCGTATGGTTTTTGTGGACCAGATGACTGCTTTCCTTCATCGTCCTCGTCAATGACTGCTCCGGTATAGTATTTATCAGCTAACTCAGTGTAGATATCTGCTGGAAGTAAATCATTTAAGCTAATAAGGTAACCCTCTTCTGTTAGTTTCTTGAAATAGGATTCATCAGAAATAATAACATCGATCTCTTTATTATAAACATAGGCTGTTAGTTTTTGAATAGATGCGTATGAGTTTTGTGTCGTATCGTCATCAGATACATAATAACTGGAATCAAAAGTTATTTTTTCCTTGTCTGAATTTACTTCAAAATGTGTATCTAGATCACTTAAGAAAACTTCTACTTGGTCTTTATCAAAATAATCATTTACTACAGCGATATTCAATATTTGCTCTGGTTTAGGTGTTAATGTTTGATAGACAAGATAGCATATTATGCTCACAGCTAAAATGCCTACAATAAGTATTTTTAGGTAATAAGTATTAAAGTAATTAAGTTTTTCTTTGAAGGACATATCCTTCATTTTTTCACGCTCTGTTTTTTTCTCTCTCTTAGCATAGATTTCAGCAGAATCATCTAATCTGGTTTCTTTCGCCAACGTTCGTACCTCTTTTCTGTATTTTCGTAAGTTCATTATAAATGTTGTTATCAGTTTATCATAACTTGCTAGATAATAAAATAATAAGAATCTAAAAATTATCTTAATAAATAGATTACTTAGTTTTAGTGCAAAACTCTATTTACATTTTCATAGCTTCTTAGCTTACGTACTATGACACGAAACACGCTACACATCTAAGTACTTCTAAGTGTGTACA
>NZ_CBDLAM010000081.1:0-5751 GCF_965301125.1 Anaerosporobacter sp.
TCTATAACTCTTTTGATTATCTTATATAATTAACTAGTATGGAACAACCCAGTTCCAATTAATACGAACTTATCTTTCTTTAATACGATTTACTTCGAATCCCTACGCTTATTCTGACGTCTCCAAATCACTACTAATGCAATTGCTGCAAGTAAAGAAATAGCAATTCCGGTTAACCACAATGCAAAATGCGTAGTAACACCTGTCTTTGGAAGAGATCCATTTGTCTTTTTATCGTTATCTTTTGGTTGGGTACCATCATCTCCATTATCCTCTGGATTAAAAACATCCGGTTTATCTGGTGTTTCTGGATTCTGAGGTTCTTCCGGTTTTACTGGATTTTCTGGATTTTGAGGTTCTTGCGGTTCTTGCGGTTCTACTGGTTTTTCTGGTTTTACTGGTTTTACTGGTTTCGTAGGTTCTTGAGGCTCACTAGGCTCTTCTGGTTCACTTGGTGGATTTACCGGCTCTTCTATAATCTCTTCATTGGTTACTGTAAGAGATATAGTCTCAGTTCCTGTAAGCGTCACCTCTATCCAATCCTTAGAAAGTACATATCCTTCAGGAGCTACCATTTCTTTCACATAGTAAGTTCCTTTGTCAAGCCATGTAAAACTAACAATTCCACTCTTATCAGTACTTAGCTCTTCTATAAGCGTTGTCTTATCATCGGCATACAAGGCAAAACTAGCTCCAGATAAAACCTTCGTCTTATCTTCATTTGTCTTAGTAATTTCGATAGAACCTTTCTCATAGCCAGGAATACGATCATTACTAATCTCTTTTGTAATTACTTCTCCATTTTTGCCTGTAATAATTGTGTAAACATCTGTGGCCAATTCATATCCTTCTGGAGCTGTAGTCTCTTTCAGATAATATGTATGGTTAGGATATAATCCAATAAAGCTTAGAGTGCCATCCTTACCTGTTGTCTGTGGCTCTCCTCTTTTTAGAGTACAGTCTTTATCATAATAAAGTTGGAATTCTGCATTTGAAAGTTTGCTTGTTGACTTAAGAGCATCCACCTTCACAACAGTCAACGTTACGTCTGCTTTCTCATTCGCAACTGGAATTATATCTGAGTTTACCCATGTTCTTTTTGCCGTTATTGCAATGATTTTATCTGAGCCAATATAACCCGCTGGCGCCCCTATTTCCTTTATATAATACTTTTCTCCTGGGTAGAGTCCAATAAATGTAACAATACCGTTACTATCACTAGTTCCTATCTTCATTGCTGGTGTCAGACATTCTTCATCTTCATAAAGTGCGAATATAGCACCTGCTAATCCCTTAGAAGAATCTTTTGAGTCAGTCTTTTTCAACTTAATTTGTGCACTGGTTTCCTCACCACTTAGAACGTTAAACGCATAGATGATATTCTCTTCGTCATAATTCGTGACATCTAATTCATGCCACCTATAACTAGCTGCATAACCTTCCGGAGCTTGTAGCTCTTTCCAATATAATGTTTCTACATCTTTTACTAAGCTTTTAGGGACAGCAAGTATACAGATTCCTGTTGGACTATCACAGGTAGCAGTTACTAACGGAGTCGTATCTGTTTTGTTTTTATAAAGTCCGAAAACTGCTCCTTTTAATTTCCTGCCACTCTCATCCACTTTTTTAATCTGGACGGAAACAAATTTTGATTTCGGTAGCACAAATTTTGCATTACCATTGGCATCAACTTTTATAGTATCGTCCGCATCTTTAAGAGGACTAGTTGCTGGAAGTACACTTCCTTCCAAACGGATATCGTTTGTTAATTCAATACCAGTACGTACAATATAGGTTCTATAAGTTAGAATATATCCTTTCGTTGCATCAGGAATATCTACTGTTAGAGTACGTGTTGTGGTGTCGTAAGAAATATCAGTACCAACAGGTTTACTTTCTGGTGTCATTTCCACTGTATATACGCCAGATGATTTATTCACATCCAATGTACCAGCTTCATACAACTTGACACTATCCAAATCCAAGTACAATCCATCAGGCAAAGTATCTACTAACTTCATTTTTTGATCAGATGATAATCCTTTCATAAGATCCATACCAAGCGGATTTAACTTTACCGTATACTCTGCAGTTAAGTTCATAAGATTCTTAACAGCTGTCTTACTCAATAAATCATTGGATAAGGATAAGGATGTAGTACTCTCAACTTCATTACTATTAGTTTGGCTTGTCATCTTTGCAGTGTTTGTATAATCCACCTTGTCATTGATATAGAAATCCTTACTGTCCACATCTACAGTCGTAGTATACGTAATCACTTTCTTCTTAGTTACCTTGTCTAGGTTGATATGAATCGTATTCGTCGTTTCATCTACTGTAAATGTATTATTTCCAGTAAAACTTCCACCATTTAATTTTACATCATCAAGGTTACATGACAAACCTTCTTCGAGCTTATCACTAATTATAACATCACCCAAATTAGTTTCATTCGCATTAACCGTCAATCTCCATGTTAACTTTTTACTAGTTGGGTCATATGATACATGTTCCTTTGTCAAAACTGTACTTGTGCCCATAACGGATTCCGTAGAAGAGATATCTACTGTAATAGGTTTACTATCTACTATAGTACCCTCTTTTACCATAGTAATTGTATTTTTAAATATCTTATCGTCGTTTCCTGCATAGAAACTTGCATCACGTGTATAGGTTTTTATTTTAAAACTAAAACTATTTTTACCTAGATTATCTATCTTGATTGTAAGTTTATTCGCTACTAATTCTACTACTACACTATCTTGAACAGCTTTACTTACGCCTGTATCACTTAATCCCTTTTTTACCGCATCTGTAATTGTAACTTTCATAGCTTCTACAGCTTCAGTACTTTCATCTAAAGTAAAGTAATGCTCTGGTACCATAGAAGACAAATCATCTACTAATTCAACCTTTGTTAGATTTACTTTATTTTGATTTACAGTAATTGTCCATGGAATATAATGCTCTGCTCTGTTATAACTTCCGCCAGATTTTGTGATCATTGTATTGCTAATATCTGGTTTTCTTGATACCACAGGAGAAGAGAAAGTTCCACGAGTTGTTCCACTGTCTTCCGGCCACTCAAATTGTATCTTCGCATAGTTTTTAACACTGTTATCAGTAAGATTTGAGGTTTGATTGAAATACTCCTGTTTCACAGTTGTTGTATAGGTAACTGTATATGTTTTCTCTGAGGTATTAGGCACTCCTCCATCAACTAGTTTTAACGTCATTTGGGTTTTGCCATTCACATCAGATATAGTCGGTTTTTCAACAGATACCGGCGCTTCAGAAGCATCAACCACTTTGATGCTTTCCTCATCAAGTATTAATCCTTCTCCCATTAAATCCGTTAGAATAAGTTTATTAAAACTACGGCCGACTGACTGAACCATTACTGTCCAGTTAATCTTCCAATCACTGTCTAAATCAGTAGGGGCTACAACCTCTGACTCTTTCTTTAACAGGTTCTTTCCATCCCAACTATCTGTAGATATAGTGGACGTTTTATTTCCTTCTACATCTTTCGCGTTCATACTACCAGCTTTGGGAACAACAGTATTCGTATAACTTCTGTTGCTATCAGGAGCCGTCCATATGCTCGTGAGCTCTTCTTCTATCAATTTACTCCTATATGTAAATGTAAGTGTTTCTCCTTCTTGGAGCTCCGTCAAATCGCAGATTAACTTGTTATCCTCAATATTAGCCCAACTCGTTTTGTCCACACCGCCGACTTTAACATTGGCGCTATCCTCCACATAAACCATACCATCTGGAAGTTTATCTGACAGCTGCGTAGGAATATCTCCAGTATAAGCACCTTCTGCGTTTGTATAAGTAACTGTCCACTCTACCTCCCCTTGATCATTCCATTCACCAACTGCTTTATCTAATTGAGGTGCTTTTGGCATCTGTTGGTTAACAGTTATTACCACACTATCACCAAGTAAATCGATTGTGATTTTTCCTTGTTCATTTACATTCAAATCTTCATTGAACTTACATTCGTAATCTATGAAAGCATCTTCAAGCAAGGAAAGAGCATCATAATTCTTTCCACCTACTGAATAATTACCCATATCCATAAATTCAATATGTAATGTTTTATCTCCTGCTTTCCATGATACAGTTGCAAAAGGTACGTTAGGGAAACTCTCTGGAACTTTCTGTGCCAGTATCTTTTCAGATCCATCTGCTGTTGGAGCAGCAAACTGCTCTGGTATTTCAACTTGATACGAATCTCCGGCTTTTATATTTTTAAGACTATTCCACTTCATACGTAAAATAAATTTATCGTATAAGCTAACTTTAGAACCATTTGTGATAACTGTTTCAACAGACTTCTTTTTCTTTAAAAGTTCGATTGAGTCTGGAGCAGCCGTAGTGCTTGTATTTGCCATAGCTTTAACATTAAGATCTATTCCCGCAATGTTGATTTTACCATCACTCACACTCGCTTTATCAATTCCAACAGGAATGTCCAATGTTTGCGTACCACTTGTAGTAACGGATAGACCTGTTGCTTTTACATCTTCCTCACCATTTGATTCTTCATCATCAGTTTTTGATGTAACTGTAATCTTATTACCGTCCACTGTAGCTGTTAATCCGTCCAAATCTCCAGAAGTAATATCCGGAAGGACTCCTTCTGGAAGTTTAATTACAATTCCATTAACTAGCTCGTTTTTATCAATAGATACTTGCCATGTCAAAGTGTCATTAACAGATACAGAATCCTCTGCAGCTAAAGGTTGATCATCTTTTAGTAGTTGACCGGTTGCCTCTGAACCTTCTTTCGTTTCTTCTGCATTATCGGCAAAAACTGTAGCACTATTAATTACCATTAATAAAACTAATAAAAACGAGATAACTCTTTTCATTTTCTGTGTTATGCGCACTTTATTCACACTTATCCCATTTCCTTTCGTTAATTTGATTTTTTGATAATTTATTAAGGTGTTACATACCCTACAATCGCTAAACGTGCTTGGTCAAAGTCATATGCACAAGTTGACAATATGATAAGCTTATCACCGAATGTTACATTATCTTCGCTATCAAAGAAAGATTTACTCTGTATCTCTTTCATATAATCATAGAATGCCTCTGATGTATCAAACTCCTCTGGAAAAGGATTCGATGAGCCATCCACGAGATACGCTGCCAGTAATTTAATGTTTTTTTCTCCATCCATTGTGTAAATCTTCATTTCTGAATGCTTATCATAGTATTCCTGTTTGCGATAATTCTTAAGTGTTCCAAACATTTCACCGCTTTTCATCATATGTCCGTATATAACAGAAACCTCTGAAGTAAAATTCCCATTATCACTTTGATCTAGAAAAATAGAGCCTAGTTTATTAGTGGTCCCATCTGGAAGATGATTGAGATAATAACTATTGTCATCTGCCTGCATGATTGGATAATCTATCTGAATTCCATCACATCGAATCCAACCAACCAAGTTCGGATATTCCTCCTTCATTTCCATAAGCCATTCATTCTTTTGCGTCATATTTTTGTTAGAATTGTCGTATGTATTTTCCTTATTCTGTGACATTGAATCTACTTTGGTGCTAATATCTTGGTAAAAGTCTTGTGCCTTCTTTACTTGATTCATTTCATGCCAAAGCCCATAGGAGCAAATCACAGCAATGGTAAGACACAAAAACAACAGAACCAAATATTTCTTTTTAGTCAGTATCACGTTTTCCCCCTTGCCGTTTTGGATATTTCCTTACAAAATTA
>NZ_CBDLAM010000081.1:5761-16095 GCF_965301125.1 Anaerosporobacter sp.
TGTAAATAGCAGCAAGATACAAGTAATAATATGTAAAATTTTTCTATTTTTTACTAATAAAATGTAAAAATAGATATAAAAAAGAAGAATTTTAGCTCAATCAGTCATAGGTCGTATGTCTAATTGATTTTTAGTTAATAAAATAGTAACATAATTTTAATAATTGAATGGATGTGTTAAAATGCGAAAACTTTTAGATGCTTCATCACAAAGATTAATAAAGATTCTCGAAACTTTTACCTTACATAATGGGTGGATTACCCTCTCTAAGCTATCGTCATTAGTCGGAGCCAGTGAGCGAACTCTTGCAGAGGATGTCTCAAATCTCCAAAAACGATGGGGTGATAGTCTAAATATTGAGGTTTCCAGAAAAAACGGTGTCATCATGCACAATAGGAATACTGCCTGCATCAGTAGTGTGTTCACCGATCTTTTTAACGACTCCGTAGCCTTGCTTTGGATTAAAGAACTACTATTTCACCCTAATATGTCTATCGAGTTTTATGAAGGTAGGCTTTTTGTAAGTCGCTCTACGCTAAATCGCCTTTTGATAAAGATTAACTTGTTTCTTTCAGATATGGGTACTGCAATCCGTTGTGATAACAACAGGTATCAACTCATTGGGAATGACGAACAACACCTCCGTAATTTTTGTGCCAGTTTTTTATTAGAGATGTATGGACTAGACATACAAAAATATGACCTTACTATAGATGTAAATGCGATAGGAGAAATAATTACTTTTCTACTATCTAAGTATCTTGAACCAATGGAACTATCTTTGGTTCTCAATGACGATATTTCCATGATCTATTTGATAATGTTCTACCTTGTTTCTCTTATGAGAGAAAGTCAAGGCTATACAGTAACTTCAGATTATACAGTGGAAAAGGAAATTAATGCGAATACTCTAACGTTTCTTCAAGAACAATTTCCTAATATTTCATTGGATAATCTACGCCCAATTCATCAATTCGTATTCAATCAATACTGCGGTTGGGATTCTGACGAAGAAGAAGATCTTGTGAACAATGAAACTGAAACTTTCTTCCAACAATTGTTTACTTTAATTCCCGTATCTCCTAATGAGAACACGCAGCATATGATGCATTTTTCTCTAAAATCTTTGTATTTGGAGAAGAAATACCATACGCGAAAGACTTCTACTTTGTTTGACCGAATTTATTATTTCTCACTATCCCTTAAGAGACGTAATTCATTTTTATATGAAGTAGTGGAAGAAAACCTTAAACAATTCTCCCAGAACGTGAATCTTGATATAGTGTCTAATGTCAATGACGTATTATATTGGTTGTGCATAATATGCCCAGAATTATGTGAATATTCACCACCTAGGAAAGCTTTACTCATAACTGATTTTGGTATGCCACACGCCAATTTTCTATCCAAGGTATTATCCGACTTTTTTAATAACAAAACCGATTCTCTAAGAATCGACATTGATCGTTATCCACAGACTTTGACATCAGATAAAACCAAAAGCTATGATATTATAATTACTACAATACCCAAACTGAAGAAGCATCATGAAAATATTTTTCTGATCAATGATTATCCAAGCTGTGAAGATTTCATGGATATATACCTAGCACTTTCAAACTGAACTTAATCAAATGCCTAAGAAAATTAAGGCTTTAGTTAAATGTTCTTCAGAATCACTAAAGCTATTTTAGTAAATATTCACTATTATTTAGATATTTTTTGTTAATTTACACGTTTTTTTAAAAGTGCAACTTTCGCACTTTTTTTCTTCCATTATTTGGTGTAAACTGAAGCTATATATATAATTACCCCTATATATAGAAGTTTTTACACGGAGGTTGTACTATGAAAAAAGTTATATTAAGTTTATCGTTAACTATAATGCTAATACTTACTTTGACTATAATTGTATTAGTTCAAGTGACAAAGCCAAAAAACTATTATTTATCAATTTCTGATTACAACAACACCTACAAACAAGCACAAGATGATACTATGTTATCATTAGACGAATACAATGAAAAATACGCAAAATAAACTGTTCCAGAACAACTTTCAGATAATAATACATCTCAAAGAGTTGTTCATAGGTAAAAAAATACAACTTGCTTCACCTTTGGCAAAGCAAGTTGTCTACATTTTGAGCCTACATTGATGTACATGGCTCTTAAATATCTAATTAAGCACTTTTCTTCTTACTTAGTTTCTTTTTCATGAAATACCATAATGTACCTGTAATACAAATTGAAGAATAAGCCCCACATATAATACCTGCCATCAATGGTATTGTAAATTCACGAATGGAATCTACTCCAAGTATGAATAATACGAATACCATGATAAAAGTGGTTAATGAAGTATTAATACTTCTGCTAATCGTCTGGCTAATACTACTATTCACTACATCTTCAAGTACATCCGTTCTTTTCATAGCAGCTTTGTTCTCACGGATACGGTCAAAGATAACAATTGTAGCATTAATAGAATACCCTACAATCGTTAACATACATGCAATAAAGGTATTACCTACTGAAATTCTAGCCACTGCATAAACCATCAATACAATAAGAACATCATGAATTAATGCAAGTACTGCGCTAGATGCAAAGTTAATATCCTTAAAACGGAACCAAATATAGATTAACATGAAAATTGTAGCAATGATTACAGATAGAACTGCATCTGTCTTCATTTCACTACTTACTGTTGCAGAGATACTTTCCATTGTAATAGTAGATTCATCCGCATTATACGTTTCTACAAATGCATCCGTAACTGTCTTTCTTTCATCAAGATCTAATTCTCTAGTTTTAATAACTACCGAATTCTCACCAACTACTGGAGATACCCCAACTTCTGCTTCTCCTATTAGATTACCAACAAACTCTTCTAGTTCAACATTAGCTGGAACTGAATCTTTGAATGTAACTTGCGTTGAAGTTCCACCCTTGAAATCAAGACCATAGTTAAGAATATTTCCTATTGATGACTTGTTAACAAATAACGCAACTACACCAATTGCAATTAATACACCTGATATTGCAAAGAACTTCTTTATGTGTTTTGTGAAAGCAAATACTTTTACTTCTTTTTGAACACCATAGAATTTTTCTTGATCTAAACCTAAGTTATATAAGGCAATTAAAGTATATTTTGTAACAACTAATGCCGTAAACATGGATATTACAATACCAATTGCTAGTGTTTGAGCAAAACCTTTCACTGTACCTGATCCCTTGAACCATAATACAGCTGCGGCAATTAAAGTAGTGATGTTTCCATCAAGGATTGCTGACAATGCTTTATCAAAACCTATTTTAATTGCAGAACGAACTGTTTTACCAGTTGCAAGCTCTTCCTTGATTCTTGTAAATATTATGACATTCGCATCAACTGCCATACCGATTGATAGAATGATACCCGCGATACCTGGTAATGTTAATGTTACATTTGCACCATTTAATACAACAAGAACCGCTACGACATATAGACATAGCGCAATACTCGCTGCTACACCTGGAACACGGTAAACAATAATCATAAATATAATAACTAATACGAAACCAATTGCAGCTGCAATTAAACTTGTATCAAACGCTTCTTCACCAAGATTAGCTCCAACTACATTGGAACGAATCTCTTTAAGTTCAAGTGGAAGCGCACCGATTCGTATTGTTGAAGCAAGATTTCTAGCTTCATCATAAGATCCTTGTGAAATCTGTGCTTGTCCGTTGGTAATCGCAACCTGAACTGTTGGTGCAGAGATAACTTCACCATCATATACGATTGAAATTGTTTGACCGATATACTTCCCAGTAGCTTCAGCAAATAATTTCGTACCTTTCGTATTCAAGGTAAGATTCACTACATACTCTGTATATCCATTCTCTTGAATTGTACCTTCCTTGGCAGTCTTAATGTGTGTACCATTAATAACTTCATTACCTTCTGGATCTACAAAGGATATGGATCCAGCTTTTCCAAGTTCCTCAAGAACTTGATTCGCATCTTGTACTCCTGGGATATCAATATTAACTCGATTATTACCTTCTTGGTATACCATTGCTTCTGTGCTGTAGTTTTCAACACGTTTTTGCATCTTGTATACCGTATCACTCATCTCAGTAGCTGTTGGATTTTCTTTAACAGTTTCATAAGTAATACTTACACCACCTGCTAAGTCAAGACCCAAACGAATGTTTTTCGCACTACCTTTGTGCTCTTTGCCAAGACCAACTAACGTAACGATTGATAATCCCACAATTACCAAAAGTACAATTAGTAGGTGCAAGACACCCTTTTTCTTGTCCTTCATAAATGTCTCCTTCGCCTAAATATTCAGAAATAGTGACTCTGCACAAGTCACAATACTTGCCAAGCGAGCAAGCTATTGTTCTACTAATTCTGCTTCAGCTGCTTTTATCATAATTGCACATTCCACTCGTTTTCTTTGCATATCACACCCTATGTCATACGCATCGTCAATTTTTCCGTGGAATTTATATGAATTTGCTGCACAACCGCCACTGCAGTAGAATCTAGCAAAACAATCTCTACACTTATCTTTTGCATAAACGTTACATAATTTGAATTCATCACAGCATGCTGTATTCTTAATCCCTTCGAATACATTACCAAGTAAGAATTCATCTTCACCAACAAATTGATGACATGGATACAGATCTCCCCATGGTGTTACTGCAAGATATTCGCTTCCTGAACCACAACCAGATAAACGTTTTGCAACACATGGTCCACCTGTCAAATCTATCATAAAATGGAAGAAGTTAAACCCTTTGCCTTCCTTCTTACGTTTGATCATCTCTTTTGCTAACTTATCGTATTCTTCATAGATTTTTGGCAAATCTTCTTCGCGAATGGAAAATGGTTCTTCCGGAAGTGAAACAACAGGTTCTACAGAAATCTGTTTAAATCCTAAATCCGCTAAATGAAGTACATCCTCAGAAAAATCGAGATTGTTTCTTGTAAATGTACCTCTAACATAGTAATTTGTTTGATTACGTGACTCGGCCACCTTTTCAAACTTTGGAACAATAAGATCATAGCTTCCCTTGCCATTTCTAGATGGTCTCATATGATCATTTACTTCTTTACGTCCATCAATACTTAATACGATATTCGCCATCTCTTTGTTAGCGAATTCCATAATATCATCATTTAATAACACACCATTCGTTGTTAATGTAAATCTGAATTTCTTATTATAGATTTTCTCCTGTTCACGACCGTAAGCTACTAAATCTTTCACTACTTGCCAATTCATTAGTGGCTCACCACCAAAGAAATCAACTTCAAGATTTCTTCTGCTGCCTGAATTCTCGATTAAGAAATCAAGTGCTTTCTTTCCAACTTCATAACTCATAAGTTCTCTATGGCCTTTGTATTCGCCTTCTTCTGCGAAACAATACTTACAGGCAAGATTACAATCATGAGCAATATGAAGACATAATGCTTTAACAACAGTTTGGCGTTTCTTAAAGTCTGTGATGTACTCCTTATAAATATCTTCCGAGAAAAGAGCTCCTTGTTTCTTTAACTCTTCAATCTCTTCAATTGCTTCAATTACATCATTGATATTTATTGGACCTTCTAATTTTGCAGAATTTTCTGGTTTTGAATACTTATCCATCATGGTAGCAATAATTGTATCCGTATCATTATTCTCAAATAATTCAATAATATCATAAACCAAATCATCTACGATATGAATCATTCCACTATTAACATCTAATACGATGTTATAGCCATTATTTTTATATTGGTGAATCACTTTGATACTCCTTTCAGTTGACCGTATGGAATCTTAACAAAAAATTAACTTCCTTACATTTAATAAGCAGCGACTAAAGCCGCTGCTTATTTATGAGTTATATTAATCCCTAGTCGTTAGCTTAGTTATCATTCTCACAACTTTGATTTCCTACAGTACATGAAGTCTTACAAGCTGATTGACATGAAGTTTGACATTCTCCACAGCCACCTTTTTTCATAGACTCTTTAAGGTTTCTAGTGTTTAAAGTCTTGATTCGTTTCATTATGTAACCTCCTTTGCATATTTATACCCGATTAATTATATCATATGTTATATTACTTGTCAAAAAAGGAAATTAGCTTATCATCCCGCCTAACATTCCACCAAGTAGGCACATTCCAAGCACAGTTACTATACTTCCAGCTGATCCAAAAGCAGCTTTATTCATGACGATTGATATAATAATTATTATCATAAAATAAATCGCTCCAATGACTAGCCCCCAAAGGAATTTCTTAGCTTCAACTTTCTTCCCTATGAAAAATCCACCTACAAACGTAGAAAGAATGTAGGCAAGTATAACTCCAACACTAACTACCCCACTAGGAATCTGTACTTTGAATAGGATGAAAGACAGTAAAAATAAGATGACGGTTGTTACAATGTACGAAAAAAATAATGCCTTTGCAATATGAACTGGGAGTGTCTTTTTTGCTTCGACCTTAGTCACGCCTTTGTCCTCCTGTTACTATGTATAGTTTATGTATATTGCTTTGATATGTAGAATATGACTTACTACTTGTAAAATGTGTAGTATTCTTGTATGCTATAACATAACACTAAAACACGAAAGAAAGGAGTAATTCCATGAAATATATTGACTTACATGTACACTCAAACATATCAGACGGAACTTTCACACCAACCGAAGTTGTTGATGAAGCAGTTCGTAGTGGATTATCTGCCATTGCTTTAACAGACCACGATACTGTACTTGGCCTACAAGAAGCAAGACAAGCTGCTGAAACTCATGCTACTAATGGTTATGATATTGAGATTATTCCAGGGGTTGAAATCTCTTCTGCATATAGCGGAAAAGATCTTCATATCCTTGGTTTGCATATTGACGATACCAACGAAACCTTAATAAAAACACTAGAAGGCGCTGTGAAAGAACGGGAAGAACGTAACATTAAGATGATTAACAATCTGAATAAGGCAGGAATCCCAATTACCCTTGAAGCTTTAAAAGAATCCGAACCAGATGCGGTAATCACAAGAGCTCACTTTGCCAAATACTTAACCGAAAATGGATTTACAAAAACTCGTAACGAAGCCTTCGATAAATATTTAGGCACTAATGGTCCTTATTATGTACCACGTCAATTCATCACACCAGAAGATGCAATTGCATTAATTATACAAGCTGGTGGAATTCCAATACTTGCCCATCCACTGCTTTATCACTTATCTTTAGATGAACTATCTGACTTAGTTAAAAAACTAAAATCCTTTGGTCTAGCAGGTATTGAAGCAATCTACACTTCTAACACCGGTTGTGATGAAAGCGATATGCGTCGCTTAGCACGCCTGAACAATCTATTAATAAGCGGAGGTTCCGATTTCCATGGTGCCAACAAACCTGATATTGCTATTGGTAAAGGTCGTGGTAACCTTAAGATTCCTTATGAATTACTAGATAAAATGAGAGAATATAAGAAACTTAAAACGAAAGAATAGAATTACAATATAAAAATAGGTTATAGCAAATATATTTATATACATTTGCTATAACCTATTAATTTACTATCTATTAACAATACGATAATACGCTTTTGCAGTCATCTTGAATACAATTATATAGATTACTGCGTATATTGCTATCGTTACTAATGTACAATTCAGTATTAAAGTTGTATCTAATAGTTGGAATAAGACTAACATCTTCGTTATCATCTTGAATGCAAATGCAACATGAATGATAGCTCCTAATAATGGTAAAAAGAAAACTTGAATAATCTGCTTATTAATTGTCTTCTTAACATCCTTCTTATCTAACCCCACCTTATTTAAAATCTCATAACGTTTACGATCCTCAAATCCTTCTGAGATTTGTTTAAAATAGATAATCATAACCATAGCCAATAAGAACACAATTCCTAAGAAAAATCCCAAGAATACCAAACCACCAAACATCTCATAGCTATCTATTCTATTTAAATCAATGTTTGTAAAACTACGACCATTAGCAATCTTATTTGTCACTTCCTTAATCTCATTAGCGCAAGCAATTCTGTCGTCATACATACCATCTACATCAAAAAATACATCATATTCCATTCCATCATTTGTATTAGTCTTAAACTCCTCGGTTACTTTCTCCACGATATCAACAATACTCTCATCATCCTTAAGAACCATATAAATGCTATCTTTGGATCCTACATCTATGCTCAGTTTAATACCTAGATCATCACAATTTCCTTTCACCGTATACAACTTATCTAATATCTTAACTTCATCACTAGAATATTTATTGTTAGCAAATGATATTAAAACTTCATTCGATTCTAACGCCATATTCTTATCTGTTATCTTATTGTATTCAGCAAGTGGGATAAAGTAAATTACATAGTAACTGAAGTTTGAATCCCATACCGTATCACTATTAAAGCCTCCTATGCTACCAACCTTATAATCAACAACAGCATCTTTCATACGTATATCTTTATAGTTTTTTATTGTAACATTGTGTTTTTTTGCCACATTGTATATCTCATCTTTTAACTGTGCCGGATCAACCGTATCATCTTCCATGCTTATTGTATAATCTGTAGGATTACTATCTGTAATCACTTTTTCTCGCCCAACATATAAAGCAATCGTAGTGGATAAGGTAACCAATACCATAGTAGATAGGATACAAATATTTGCTAGTCCTGTTGCATTCTGCTTCATCCGATGAATCATACCAGATACTGTAATAAAATGGTTGGTTTGATAATAGTACCTCTTATTTTTTCTTAATAGTTTAAGAATAAGTATACTTCCCGATTGGAATGTACAATACGTTCCTACAATTACTAATAAAACCGCTATAAAGAAGCTATTAATAGCTGCTATAGGATTTTCTATTCTAAGGGCCATACTATATCCAGCAGCCAACAATCCTAATCCTAGAATAGCTAATACTGGTGTAAAGCGACTTTCTTTCTGTCCAATCTCCTCCCCCTTCAACAATTCGATTGGTTTACTAAGCCTTACTTGTATTAGATTCCATAGAAAAGCCACTAGATATACCGCCATAAAGAATACAATTGTCTTAACAAATACACTACTATTTATAATGAATTTACTTCCCTCAGCAATTCTAGTAATCTTCATCAAAAACATAAAAAACAACTTACCAAAAACAATACCAAGTAAGATACAACCAAAAATAATAGTTAAAAATGAGATTAAACTCTCATATAGCATCACGATACCAACATGTTTTCTCTCTAAACCTAGAATTCCATATAGTGCAATCTCTTTTTTTCTACGTTTCATTAAGAATCCATTGGAATAGAAGATGAATATTACAGAGAATACCGATATTACCCCTGCTCCCATCTCAAACATAACTTGTAACGTATCAGCCCCCCTTATATTCGTAACACCCTTTCCTTCACTAATAAGCAAGAACAAGACGTAAGTGAAAACCATTCCCACACCTGCCAGTATGTATGGTAAATATGCATTCCTATTCTTCTTCAAATTGGTAATTGCTAATTTCAGATAGAATGACTTACCCAATGTCGACACCTCCATCTGATAATACTGTCAACGTGGATACAATCTTGCGAAACATCTCTTCCTGTGTCTGATTTCCACGATACAATTGATTGTATACTTCACCATCTTTTATAAATAGTACTCGTTTTGCATGACTTGCTGCTTGTGTACTATGTGTAACCATTAATATTGTCTGTCCAGAATCGTTAATCTGGTCAAATATATGCAATAGATTTTGTGCCGCTTTGGAATCCAAAGCTCCTGTAGGTTCATCAGCAAGGATTAATTTAGGATTTGTGATTAGTGATCTTGCAATTGCTGTCCTTTGTTTTTGTCCTCCTGAGATTTCATAAGGAAACTTATCTAATAAATTCTCAATTTGTAGCCTTTTCACAAGTGGCATTAATCTCTCTTCCATCTCTTTGTACTGTTTTCTTGATAGTACTAGTGGTAACAAAATATTATCTTTAACAGAAAAAGTATCTAATAAATTAAAATCTTGAAATACAAAGCCTAGATTTTCTCTACGAAAGGCAGATATCTTGCTATCACTAACCTTAGATAATACAGTCCCGTCTAAGCGAACTTCTCCAGCTGTTGGTTTGTCAAGTGAAGCTAATAGATTAAGTAATGTAGTCTTACCTGAGCCAGACGCACCCATAATTGCCACATACTCTCCTTCTTCTACTGAAAAGTTAACTTGGTTAAGAGCTTGACACTGCTGCCCTCCAAAACGTGTTGTATATATTTTCTTCAAATTATTTACCTCTAATAACGCCATTAT
>NZ_CBDLAM010000082.1:0-16085 GCF_965301125.1 Anaerosporobacter sp.
CTAATAGAACATGATATCAATAGAGCTGAATATTATATACTCAAGTTATTAGAACAAAGTATTGATACCGATCAAACAATTAAAAAGAATGCGTCATTTATGGAAATTCTTATAGATTATAAGCTAAAAGAAGCGAGGACTAACGAAATACAAATAATACAAAAACTAACGGTATGTCATGATATACCTATTGAAGACTATGATTTAGCAATTGTCATTAATAATGCTATGAATAATGCAATAGAAGCATGTATAAAACTTCCTGCTAATAAAAGATATATAAAATGTATTATTACCATTAAGTTAAGTTATCTGAATTTTTATTTTGAAAATTCGTGTAGAGAAGATATAGAATGCGTTAATGATGAACTCTTAACAACAAAAGATGATAAAGCAGTACATGGCTTTGGATTACAAAACATAAAGCAAGTTGTAAATAAGTATAATGGAATATTTATGATTGGGGCAAATAAAGGTATATTTACCTTAAAATGTAGTTTGCTGATACCTGAAGATAGCATGAAACAATCATATAATACAATACAAGAAAGATGATAATAAAAAGAATGGCTTCTAATTATCTATGAAGCCATTCTTTTGCTAAATTGGAACATGATTTGAAATGTTATCTTAGATCGATTGAAACGGTTTCTTCACCAGCATTCACATAATTGACCTGCACTTTAGTTTTATTAGGGTAACAGATCGAACCGCTGGCTAGCGTATCATTAGCAAGCCATTGGTGTTTGCTACTTGTAGTCCCAATATAGGAGTTAGTCCACTTTACACCTAAAATGTAGGAACCACTGCTTAGGTTTTCAGGACTTTGTCCAATCGATGTTACTCGTTTCATAGTATTACCTATACCATTTGCTTTCCAACCAGTGGCTGTATTACAGTATGTTGTGATCGTCTTATATTGTCCTTTATCTGTTGTTCCGCTTACTTGAAGTACAACCTTATTGTCTGCACTAACATAGAATACCATCTTTACAGTTTGACCACCTTTAAATCTGTCAGTATCAGTTGGATGGCTAACTACTTTATTACAGCTGATAATTGGTGCCCAGTTATCATAAGTTGGGCTATGTTGTAATCCTGCATCAATTTCTGTACCATTACCAGAACCTCCTATGTATACATAAGCGGTATCATTACCATTTTCTTTAATATTACTTTTAGATGGGAGAGTAACGGTTGTTTCCATATAGGTATATGGTTGTGATTTCGTTCCTGCATTGGAACTTACTCTTCTGTAGGGGCCTGTGCCACCAGCTGCAAAAGCAGTTGCACCTAATTCAACTGCTAGAAGCAAACATATGGTACAGATACTAATAATTCGTTTACTTAATTTCTTCATTGGATTATCCTCCTTGAGATTATTATTATGAAAGTATTTGTGATCTTTCATAATTGGGATTATAAACATTAATTTTTAAATTACAATGGACAAGGAATGATTGGACTAAATATAGGAATATTTGGATATGCAAAGCTATTGAAAATATCGTTTGTAAATTATATACTGTATTTGTAAATAGCGCTAATTACATACGACAAAAAATAATATAATATGGATGAATAAGAATGGAGGAATTATCATGAAAAATTTATCAGTTATGGAACAAAAGCAAGTTATTGGAGGAATCTATTATAAAATTTTTAGAAAGGATGGCTCTTTGATAGCAAAGGTTACTTCATATAATACTTTGATGGATGAACTTGATAACAATAGTGATGCTTACAAATGGGTTAAATTTAATGATAGTGGAACTATACTAGAGACTAAATATCTCTAAGGACTATATAATACAGTGCATATAGTTGTGTGAAAAATCTACTATACATCTTATTTAAAGTTAAAAAGGAATGAACTAAATTATTAAGCATAGTGGAGTTAATAACTGCTATGCTTAATATATAGTAAAGGAATGGACTGAATATTGAAAAGATATTATTGTATAAAGCAACAAGATATACAGGATTGTGGTCCTGCTTGTCTTGCCACAATTTCCAAACAATATGGTTTGAAACTGCCAATTTCAAAGATTCGAGAATTGGCAGGAACTGATTTGCAAGGTTCTACTGTATTTGGTATTGTACAGGCAGCAGAAACTAAAATATTTAGAAAAGAGAAAATATGGACATACTAAAAAAATATCACTGTGTAAAACAACAAGATATACAAGACTGTGGTCCAGCCTGTCTAGCTACTGTGTGTAGACAGTATGGATTAAAATTGCCAATATCTAAGATTCGAGAGTCTGCAGGAACCGACTTAGAAGGTTCTTCTGTTTATGGTATTGTACAAGCTGCTACTAAATTAGGATTTAGTACAAGAGCAGTACAAGTCGAAAAAAAAGAAGAGATCTTTGATCATCTTCCTACGCCATTGATTGCACACGTAGTTATCAACGATGTTTTGCTACATTTCGTTGTAATACATAAAATTACTGAAAAATATATTCTAGTAGCCGATCCAGGCCGTGGAATAATGAAATATAAACCCGAAGAGTTCTTTAAGATCTGGACAGACGTCCTAGTTTTACTAACTCCAACTGCTAGATTCGAAAAGGGGGATCAAACAAAAGGACTTTTTCAAAGATTCTGGGGATTGATCAAAGTACAGAAAGGGTTACTAGTTAATATATTCATAGCCTCAATCCTGATTACGGTACTTGGTATAGCTGGTTCATTTTACTATGCGTTCTTAATAGATGATATACTACCGAATAACTTATCAGCCAACCTGCACGCCTTATCTATAGCCATGTTATTACTTTTAATCTTTAAGATTATTACGGAATTCTTTCGCCAACTACTCTTTATCTATATGGCGCAAAATATCGATGTTCCGTTATTACTAGGCTATTACAATCATGTAGTAAAACTTCCTATGAATTTCTTCGGAACAAGAAAAGTTGGCGACATCTTATCTAGATTCAATGATGGTGATAAGATAAGGAAAGCTATCTCATCAGTGACTTTGACATTAATGATCGATATATTAATGTCAGTGATTGGTGGCTTAATACTGTATCTACAGAATACAAAGCTATTCTTTACTTGTTTTATACCAATTATATTGTATTTGATTTTAGTATTTGGATTCAAGAAAACATTGAAAAAGGTAAATAGAGATGTTATGGAGGCGAATGCTAATATGTCTTCTTATCTAGTAGAATCCATGGAAGGTATAGAAACTGTTAAAGCATTCACTGGTGAAGGAATTGTACAGACAAAGACAGAGAATAACTTTATGAAGTTTATGAAATGCATCTTAAGGCATGGTGTAACGTATAACGTTATGCAAACATGTATGAGTACTGTAAGTGGTGTGTTTGGCATATGCCTACTATGGTTTGGAGGGTCTCTTGTATTGAAAGGTGAGTTATCGATCGGTGAATTGATCAGCTTTAATGCTTTACTTGCATACTTTATACAACCTGTATCTAGGCTAATCAACCTACAACCCCAGATACAAGAAGCAATCGTTGCCAGTGATCGTTTAGGTGAAATACTTGATATGGAATTAGAAAGATCAAGTGAAGATGATGAAAAACCAGAAACACTATATGGAGAAATTCTGATTAATAAGGTTAATTTCGCATATGGGCTGAAAGAAAATGTTTTAAACAATATTAATATGAAAATACATGCTGGAGAGAAAGTGGCATTAGTCGGAGAAAGTGGTTCAGGTAAAACTACAATTGCCAAGTTATTAATGGGATTTTATGATGTTGAAGAAGGTAATATCCAGCTAAATAATTACTATATTAATAGTATCAATAAAGAAGTATTAAGACATAAGATCAGTTACATATCCCAAGACTCGTTCTTCTTTTCAGGAACTATAAAAGAAAATTTAGAATTTGCAGCAGAAGAAGTCACGCAAGAAATGATCGTTGAGGCCTGTAAAAAGGCACATATACACGAATTTATAGAAAGTCTTCCAATGAAGTATAGAACACCTCTTGAAGAGAAAGCAACGAATCTATCGGGAGGACAAAGACAAAGATTATCAATTGCAAGAGCACTGATCAGAAATCCAGAAATCTTAATTATGGATGAAGCAACTTCGAATCTAGATTCGATCACGGAAAGTGCAATCCAACATACCTTAGATGAGTGTACTAAAAATGTTACAACTATCATAATTGCACACAGACTAAGTACCATAAAGAAATGTCAGAAAATATATGTTTTGGATAAGGGGAGTATTATTGAGTCAGGAAGTCATAAAGAGTTATTGAGGTTGAAAGGTAACTATTATAAGCTATGGAAAGAACAGAGTATTGCAGATGATGATGATGAAATTATAGAAAAACGAGATGGAGGGCAATGAAATGAGATATAAGATAGAAAATTTACAAGATATCAATGATACAAAAAGCTTTCTAAATGCATATCAATCTTCCTGCTCATTTAAACTGCTAAAATATAGCATGTATTTCATCGTAATCATTATATTAACGCTCATAATATGGTCAAAATTTGCTACAAAAGATATTGTTGTTCATGCATACGGAGTAATTGATACCAAGAATAATGTTTGTAATATCTATATTGAGAATACGTGTATTGGTAATATTAAAGAGGATAAAGAAGTACGTATTGAAATCATATCGTTGCCGAAAAATGAATATGGTGTAATAACATCAAAGATCAATAAGATGAGTGATGATGTTGTAGTAGATAATAATAGTGGTCGGAAATACTACGTTGCTAGTTGCTTGTTGGGAAAGAATTATTTGACAGATAAGTCGGGAGAAAAGGTGTCTATAAAAAACAATATGGAGGCGAACGTTACCATATTATGTAATAAGACAACATATTTTCGTTATATATTAGATAAGATACATTAACAAAGTAGTTTATGCTCTGAAAAATGAGTACGGTTGTTCTTCTTTCCAAACTTCATAAGTAAGCCTGATGATTGAAATGTTATTAACTTTTGATTATCACTATGAAAAAGGGGCTGTAAAAACGATTACTCGTTTTTTCACAGCCCCTTTTTTAAAATAAAGTTCACTATATGTCCAAATTTTTAATAATTTTTTTTACTCATTACTTATTTTAATTTTCCCTAAGCTTCACAGCATCCTTCGCACTACGTCTACGTTCTTCCTCAATCGCTGCGTAGTGCTTCTTTGTTGTATTAACATCTTTATGTCCTAATACATCAGCAACTAGATAGATATCTCCAGTTTCACGGTAAAGTGATGTACCATATGTACTACGTAGCTTATGAGGAGTGATTTTCTTCATCGTGGTTACGGTACTAGAATATTTCTTCACTAAAAGCTCAATGCTTCGAACACCCATTCGTTTCTTTTGAATGGATAAGAAGAGTGCATCTTCGTGACCAGTGGCAGCAGTGATCTCATTACGTAGTACAAGATAATCTTGAAGTGCAGTCGCAACTTCATCACCAAAGTAGACATAGGTTTCATAACCACCTTTTCGAGTGATTTTAATTCTCGTATTATTAAAATCAACATCTTTACGATCTAAACCAACACATTCCGATACACGGATTCCAGTACCTAGAAGAAGAGTCATAATAGCAAGATCCCTTTCTTTAGTTTTAGAATGGAATGCTTGTTGTTTATCCGTTAATTTATTACCAGATTCCACGGTGTCTAATAAGGTTGCCACCTCATCTACATCCAGCCTGACAATTGCCTTATCATGAAGTTTAGGCATCGACACTTGTAGAATTGGATTCTCATTAATCATTTTGTTCTTATGGAAATATCCATAGAAGGAACGTAGTGCGGCTAATTTACGCTTAATCCCACGTTCATTATTGGTATATTCTTTCCCATCCTTTATATATAGTTTAAGGTAATCAAGATATTCTTCAATATCAGTAGAATGTAGTTTGGTTAATAGGTCGAATTCAAAGTCACGAATCTCTTTTTGCTGATACAGCGGGTTGGTCTGGTGAATGAATTCAAAAAAGGTGCGTAGATCAACCGCATATGCAATACGAGTTCGTGGTGCAGTAGTATGTTCGATTCCTCGAAAATATGTAGCTACATAGGGAGGGAGATCCTTAATTAATTCGCGTAGCTTCTTTGTATTATCTATATTAAGTTGTTCATGATAGGTTCTTTCTTTCATCATCGTATCCATGCATATTCAACAAATCGCATGGCTCCTTCCTTAAAATAATATAATTATTATATAGATTTCTTTTATTATATCACAAGAAGAAAAAATTGCGAAATTTTTTTAAGTAATTACTTAAACTGAAAATTAAGTATGTATTAGCAAAAACCTTGTATTTTCAAGGCTTTTGAAGATGACAGGACTACTTAAATAATTTTTTTAAGTAAAATCCATAGGTAAAAGTGCATAAAATATTATAACATTTGTACATATTTTCGTGCAATTATACTTGACTGTAAACATATGATGAAGTAATATATAGTTAAAGATGGTAATAAATGGGCTGGCAAGGAGAAAGGATGAGAAACAGTGAATAAGAGAAAACGGATAATAAGTATGATATGCTCCATAATCATATGGGGATCTGGTCAATTCTTTATATGTAAACAAAGACTAAAAGGTTTATTGCTGTTTCTGTTACAGTTGATTTTTGTTGGAGTAGAAATTTTCAGTGGATATCTACTAGAAGCAATAGCTGGACAGATTAAGCATTTTTCAATTCGCCTACATGGAGGGTTCTTTTCAAAAGGTATATGGGGACTGATTACATTAGGTGAAAAACAAGGTGGTAGAAATGGCGACCATTCAACTATGTTATTAATAACCGGTATTATAGCACTAATGGTACTCATGGTAGTGGTTGCTATCTATATTTTCAACATTCGCGATGCGTATAAGACAGGTAAATTATTAGATGAAACAGGACATTGTCCAACTACAAAGGAATATTTTAAAAATACATATTCAAAATTCTTTGCCTATGTAATACTAATCCCCATTGTAATATATATCATGTTTATCGTAGTAATGCCTATTATATTTGCCATATTAACAGCATTTACAAATTATAATTCAAATCATTTACCACCAGGAAACCTAATTAGTTGGGTTGGTTTTAGTAACTTTAAGAAGTTATTCCAGATACCAATATGGTCCAGTACATTCTTCTCCGTACTAAGATGGACAGTGATCTGGGCTGTGCTTGCCACATTCTCCACATATTTCTTTGGTATGTTCCAAGCAATCTTATTAAATAGTAAGTATACCAAGTGTAAAACTCTTTATAGAGGAATTATGATTTTACCTTGGGCAATCCCACAATTAATTTCTTTATTAGTATTTCGTAATTTATTAAATGGACAATTTGGCCCAGTAAGTAAGTTTTTAGTTGACATAGGATTAACTGACCATAGAATTGCATTTTTATCAGACCCGCTAATTGCGAAGGTTACCATCTTAGTAGTAAATCTATGGCTTGGATTTCCGATGTTCATGATTATGATTCAAGGTATGTTATCGAATATAGATAAGAGCTTGAATGAAGCAGCAGAGATTGATGGTGCCAGTGGATTTAAGATATTTAGATACATTACATTGCCACTTGTTTTACGAGCAACAGCGCCACTTATTGTTATGAATCTTGCAGGTAACTTCAACGGATTTGGTATCATCTACTTCTTAACTGAGGGAGGACCTGTTAACACCAATTATCAGTTTGCAGGAGATACCGATATCTTGATTTCATGGATCTATAAGCTGACCTTGAATCAGAAGTTATACGATATGGCAGCGGTTATGAACATTATGATCTTTATATTAATTGCAGCGGTTTCTATATGGAACTTTAAAAGAACGCAAGCTTTCAAGGAGGTGTAAGAACATGTGGAAAAGACGAGTAAAAGCAATACTAATTAATGCAGAACTAATACTAGTATCCCTCCTAGTTCTTATACCAGTTGTTTGGATTGTAATGTCCTCCTTTAATAAAGGGCAGAACTTATCAACAGCTAGTTTTATACCTAAAGAGCTAACATTATCGAACTATACAAGATTATTCAAAGAAACTGATTTTGGTAGCTGGTTTGTGAACAGTCTAACCGTAGCTACGTTAAATGCTTTCATTTCGGTTATCTTAATTTTATTAACCGCTTGGGTTCTATCAAGATTTAAATTCAAGGGAAAGAAGACAGGGTTACTTACGTTATTAGTATTATCTATGTTCCCAAGTTTCTTATCAATGACTGCAGTATACACTTTATTCATTGTATTAGGACTTGTAAATAAACCAATTGCTTTAGTAATTCTCTATGCAGCAGGTGCGATTCCTTACAATGTATGGTTGGTAAAAGGGTATATTGATGGGATACCTGCATCTTTAGATGAAGCAGCATATATAGACGGTAGTAGTAAGATGAATACATTTATACGAATTATTATACCAATGTCTAAACCAATTATCGTTTATTGTGCCGTATCGCAATTTATGATGCCATGGATGGATTATATTATTCCTAACCTATTATTAACTGGTAATAAGAACAAGACAGTTGCTGTGGGCTTATATTCCATGATTTCAAACGATCAGAATGCAAACTTTACATTGTTCGCAGCAGGAGCAGTATTAGTTGCAGTGCCTATTACGGTTATGTATCTATTATTCCAGAAGTTCTTAGTACAAGGAATTGTAGCAGGAGCATCGAAGGAGTAAAACGTTGTCAGTTAAAATAAATAGAAAAGAGAGATGAGTTTATGAAGAAAAATATGAGCAAGAAAATCCTTGCAGTGATCTTATCTGTAGTAATGATTGGTAGCTTAACTGGTTGTAAGAAAGATATACCAGAAGATGATGAAGTGTTATTTATTGGTAGTGGAGCTACTACTGTAGATGAAATGGTACCAGAAGAGGGTGCCGAACTAGTGTTCTGGACTAGTAATAAAGAATATGGGGATGCAATTGCCAAAGCTTTTGAAGCAAAATATGGTGTTCCTGTAACTGTTGCACAAGAAGGTATGGGTACAGTTGACAAAATTGCACTAAGTGGTCCTTCTGGAGAAGGAGCAGATGTATTTATAACCGGCCATGATAATTTCCAAAAAGGATTATCATCGGGTGTATTCATGGAACTTGAAGATGCAGTAGTAGATAATGTTAAAAGCAAAGTAGCAGAATCAGGTACGAAAACAGTTATAAATGATGGAAAGATGTATGGTGTTCCAATATCAATTGAAGTTAACTGTTTATTCTATAACAAAGATTTAGTTGAAACTCCAGCAACAACATTAGAAGAGATTATGGAAGGTGCAAAGACGTTCAATGATCCTGCTAATAATAAATTCTACTTACTATGTACGATTGGAGATGGGTATTATGAATTTCCATTTCTTTCAGCTCAAGGATTTCAATTGTTTGGTGTTAATGGAGATGATGAAGGTAATCCAGGATTCGATACAGATGAATACGAAAAAGGTCTAGAATTAATTGCCTCTTTACATGATGTTATGCCAATTTCATCAACGGATCTAAATAATAAGAGCTCCTTAAAGGCTAGCTTTATGGAAGGTAATGTAGCTTATTTTATGACTGGGCCTTGGGATGTATCGCAGATTAAGGAAAGTGGAATGAACTTCGGTGTTACAACATTACCAACCTATCAAGGAAATCAACTGAAACCGTTTGCAGGTGTACAATGTGCCTTTGTATCAACTTTTACAAAATATCCAATTGCTTCAGAATTACTAGCAAACTTCTTAATTAGTGATGAAGGTGCAAGTATTTTATATAAGGAATTCAATGGTATTACTACACTTAGTAACATTGATAATGTAGAAGGATTATCAGATGATCCATATCTACCAGCTTTCGTAAAACAATTTGAGTCTTCCGTACCAATGCCTAGCGTTTCTAGAATCTCTTACTTTTGGTCAATTACTCAAGAAATCGATCGTGCAGTATTTGACGGTCAGTTGACACCAGCAGATGCACGTAAAAAATCAATTGAGAACTGGAATGCTCTACTAGCAACGGAGTAAGACAGAAAGGAGCATTACATGAACAGAGAAGCACTATATCATTGCTCTAAGAGCAATTACGCATTTCCATACACTACAACAGATATCAGAATTCGATTCCGAACAGCAAAAGATGATGTAAATGAGGTAAGACTCTTTTACGGGGTGAAATTTGATTGGGCGAATAAAACATATCGAATCATGGATAAGATTGGATCGGATGAATATTTTGACTATTATCAATATAACATTAAACAAGATGATATTCGGTTAGGGTATTACTTTGAAGTTATAACAGATGATGAAGATATCTTCTATACAGAAGCAGGTATTTTAGATACTTTTGATGATAATCGAGCACATTGTTTGTTCTTCCAATATCCTAGTGCACATTATGTAGATTTACCACACAAACCAAGTTGGTTTAGTGACGCTATATTTTATCAAATCTTTGTAGAACGATTTGATAATGGTAATCCAGAGATTTCGCCAAATGATATTGTTCCATGGGATTCGGATCCAACTCCAAAGTCATTTTACGGTGGTGATTTAGAGGGTATTCGTAAGCATCTATCATATCTACAAGAGCTAGGTATTAATGCAATTTATTTGACACCTATATTTGAGTCCATATCCAATCATAAATACGACACGATTGATTATATGGAGATTGATGCACATTTTGGTGATAAAGAGACATTTCGTAAGTTAGTGAATGAAGCACATGAAAAAGGGATTCGAATCATTCTTGATGCTGTGTTTAATCACTGTAGTGAGAAATTTGCTCCTTTTATGGATGTATTAGAACATGGAGAAAAGTCAAAATACAAAGATTGGTTCAGAATTTATGAGTTTCCTGTTAGCCAGACGAAGCCAAATTATGAGATGTTTGCAAATGTACCTTATATGCCAAGATTTAATACAGCGAATAAAGAGGTTCAAGAATATCTCTTTGATGTAGTAAGGTACTGGACAACGGAGTTTCAGATTGATGGATGGAGACTTGATGTAGCAGATGAACCAGATCATTGTTTTTGGAGAGAGTTCAGAAAAGCAGTAAAAGATATGGATCAGGATCTAGTTATTATAGGAGAGGTATGGCATGACTCCATGCCATGGTTACTAGGAGATCAATTTGATACGGTTATGAATTATCCCGTTATGCATCAAGCAATTAATTATTTTGCTAAAGGCGATATTGATGCAAAAGCATTCTCAGAGGTCCTCACCATGCAGCTTATGAAATATCCAGATTTGATTAATGAAATGATGTTTAATCTACTTGATAGTCATGATACTGAGCGATTCCTCTTTATGTCTAAGGAAAATAAACAAAATCTAATGAATGCAGCAGCATTTATATTCGGGTACCTAGGATCTCCATGTATCTATTATGGAACAGAGATTGGATTAACAGGAGGATATGATCCAGGTTGTAGAAAAGGATTCAACTGGAATAGTAACGAGTGGAATTATGATATACATAATTGGTATAAGAAGCTGATAGAAATCAGAAAGAGTGAACCCGCACTTCGTTATGGAACGATTTCATTCCTAAGTTCAAAGGAACTGTTTGTTATGAAACGTAGTTATCAAGATACAGAGATCTACGTGGTAATAAATCAAACAAATGAGGAACAGTTATTACCTACAGATATCATGCAATCTAACGGTGTTGATCTTTTATCAAATCAATCTATGGATTGTAATAAGATATTGCCTTATACGGCATATTATTTTAAATTTAGTAAAGGAGAATGTGTATGAAAAAGAATTTGGAGAAGGTTTTAAGTTTCGTATTAGTTTTTGCTTTCGTTATTATTGGGTGTGCATTACCTAGTAAACTTGCTAAGGCAGCAGATGCGACGGATACATCATCAGATGCAGGAAATGTAGTTAAAGTTTACTATTATGATGAAAATTCTTGGGGTAGCGTTAATATTTGGTCATGGACTGTAGAAACTACCAAGGATTTAGCTAAGAATGCATGGCCAGGTGATCCAATGACAGATGAAGGTGATGGTTGGTTTTCAGCAGAAATAACATCAGATGAGAGCATTGGAGTATTATTCACAAATAATTCAGGCGCACAAACAGCAGATTGTAAAGATCTTGAACCTGGTAAAACATATTGGCTTACAAATGGTAGCCAAAATCTACTCAATGACTCTGGCATGGGTGGTGGTGTAAATGTAGTTGCATCTACAGAGCCACAAGCTGGTTGGCCAGAAGGTCCTGAAGCTGAAACAACTTCAGCACCAGCTGTAGCAAACGAAGACAGCGATAGCAACAATGTAGTTCTATATGTAGTCATTGCTGTAGTAGTAGTTGTGGTAGTAATTGCTGGTGTTGTAATTATTAGTAAGAGGAAAAAGGGGAAAGAATAATCCTATTAGCATCAGATATAAATTATATGTAATGAAAGGAGGGACTCTTTAATCCGCATCAGGATTTAGTAAGATCTGATTACAAGGAGTACCCACATACACAAGACGAAGGAGTTGTTCTAATGTTTTAACAGCAGTGATAGCCTTCGTCTTGTTTTTTATTGAAATTGTCATTGTATCGGGTAAAAGAAGTTTTGATTTATCGAGTGAAGTAACCACTACAATTTGATCATTACGGATATATCTCTCTACCTCAAGACCGAGAATCTCTCCTAGGACAATCCCTTTTTCGTTCTGATGCTGAAGAAGAAACTCTCGTAAATTGTTTTTCATATCATTGATGAATATCCTATCGGGTCTAATTGTATTCGTAATAATATCTTTAATTTCTTCATTCAAAATATCTTCCATTATTAAGAAGATATCTTCTTCTTGTAACATGCGCTTAGCTCTAGAAATAATTACTTCATAATTGGGATATATTTTACAAAAAAGAGGATCATTAATCTCACAATCGAGAAATATAATTGGTACATAATAATTTCTTGTGACACGTCGAACCTCTTCGGACCGAATATCAATTATGAAGGCAGCATCAAGAGAACGTTTGGATATAATATCCGCTTCCTCCTCGAATGCTTTTGTTGTTGCTATGATGGTGTCATAACCTAATAATGACAACTGCATCTGTAGCTCGATTGCCAAATCATAATAAAGCATTTTCTTACTAGGAGCGTTGCGTTTGTTCCAGTTAATTATTATACCAATCAAATTACTCTTAGGATGATGCGCTGAACATCTATTAATATTAGGGGCATAATTAAGTTTTTTCGCTGCCTCTAAAACCTTGATGCGGGTATCGTGTTTAATATGTTCTTTTTCAGAGTTATTAATTACGTAAGATACGGTGGCAACAGATACGCCACATAAATCTGCTATATCTTGCATAGTTGCTTTTTTCTTTCCCATGATACACCTCCATAATGATATTCTTACCATTAATTGTATCATGTGAAAAATGGAAAAGCAATAAACAGATACATCTATTGTCCCTATATGAGGGCTGAAAGGAGTAAATATGATGAATTTACAATGGAATAAAAACAAACACTCATTTGTACAAAAACTAACTAGTTTACTCTTCGTATTTATTTTTGTATTTGGAATTATATCCACTAATATACCGGTAAGAGCTGCGACAACTTCTACAGATGCAGAAGTAACGAATACAGCTAGCTTTTCAACAGATGTTATCTATCAAATTGTGACCGATCGTTTCTTTGATGGAGATACCAGTAATAATCCAACTGGAAGTATATTTGATAAGTCAAATTTACAGAAGTATCATGGTGGTGACTGGGCAGGCATTACGCAGAAACTAAATGATGGTTATTTTACAGGAATGGGAGTTACCGCATTATGGATTTCATCACCTGTAGAGAATATCACTACAATTGACCCTTCTAATAATTGTGCTTCTTATCATGGATATTGGGCAAAGGATTTCTTCAAAACTAATACATATTTTGGTTCTGTAAGTGATTTTCAAACTATGATTAACACAGCACATGCAAAAGGAATTAAGATTGTAATTGATTTTGCTCCAAACCATACATCAACAGCAGAATATGGGACTATGACATTTCCTGAAGATGGTGCGTTATACAAAAATGGAACATACTTAGGAGGATTCAAGAACGATTCATTAGGATTATTCAATCATGAAAGTTGGACAGATTTTAGTACATACGAAAGTTGCGTATATCACAGTATGTATGGATTAGCAGATTTAAACCAACAAAATTCAGTAGTTGATAGTTATATGAAAGAAGCTATTCAAAAATGGCTTGATCTAGGAGTAGATGGTATCCGTGTTGATGCTGTTAAACATATGTCACTTGGTTGGCAAAAGAATTGGTTAAGTTCAATCTATTCCTACAAACCAGTTTTTGTATTTGGTGAGTGGTTCAATGGTGGAGTTACAGCAGATACTCAAATGACCCAATTTGCTAATACAAGTGGTATGAGCTTGTTAGACTTTAGATTTGCTAATGCAGTGCGTAATGCACTTGGAAGTAAATCCGCAACTATGAAAGATTTAAGTAGTGTTATAACTGCAACAGGCAGCGATTATAAGGAAGTAAATGATCAAGTAACATTTATTGATAACCATGATATGAGTCGTTTTATGACATTATCAACTAATAATGGACGTGCTGTAGAAAATGCATATGTATTACTTCTTACTTCACGTGGGGTACCAACAATCTATTATGGTTCAGAACAATATGCAACAGGAACAACAGATCCTTATAATCGTGGGGATATGCCTTCCTTTAATACAAATTCAACTGCATATAAAGTAATTAGTTACCTCTCACCATTACGTAAAACAAATCCTGCATTAGCGTATGGAACAACAAAAGAACGTTGGTTGAATGATGATGTATTTATCTATGAACGTCAATTTGGAAATAACGTTGTAGTAACAGCTGTAAATCGTAATCAAAGCAGTAGTTATAGTATCTCAGGTTTATATACAAATCTTCCACAAGGAACTTATTCAGATGTAATGAAAGGAACTCTTGGTGGAGGCAGTATTACAGTAGCTTCCTCAGGTGCAGTTAATACATTTACATTAGGCGCAGGTCAATCTGCTGTATGGCAATATACAGCAAGTAGTTCTTCCACACCTATAATTGGTAATGTTGATCCTATGATGGGTGTAGCAGGTAATACAGTAACAATAACAGGTAGAGGCTTTGGAAGTTCACAAGGTAGCGTAACATTTGGAACAACTACAGCAAAAGTTGTATCTTGGACAGATTCACAGATTAAAGTGTACATTCCTAGTGTAACTGCAGGGGAATATGCAATTAAAGTTACTACATCTTCTGGAACTTCCAGCAGTTCCTATAGTGGATTTGAAGTATTAACAGGTAAGCAAATATCTGTTAGATTCAAAGTAAATAACGCTACAACAGATTATGGGAGCAATGTATACATTGTTGGTAGTGTAGCTGAACTTGGAAATTGGAATACTTCTAAGGCTATTGGTCCTTTCTTTAATAACACTAGTACAATTGGCGTGTATCCTACATGGTTCTATGACATTAATGTACCAGCTGGAACAACAATTGAGTACAAATTTATTAAGAAAGATGCAAGCGGAAATGTAATCTGGGAAAGTGGAAGTAATCATAAGGTTGTCACTCCTTCAGATGGTACACAGGTTTATAGTGTGGATTGGCAAAGTTAATGTAGGATTTTACAATATTTTCATATGAGATTTTGAAACTTGACAACATGGTAAATATTGTATTTCTCAAGCTGCTTGAGTTACATGAGCATGGTTAAATTAGGAAATAAGTGCGTAGGAGAGTGCAGTAATTGTCAGATAGTGATACCTGATTAATTTAGTAAACCAACAAATTCTATTCAAATTAATATGATAGAGTTTGTTGGTTTTCTTTATTATAGTTGATTTTGAAAGATTTCTATTATAAGTTCTATAATATTGCAGAACGGATTGTGGTAAATTGTTCAGCGAAAGTTGGAGGAAGTTAGATTGATTATGTGACGTATGGATTTGTAGAACATATATATAATTTTATTATTAATTATTGTTAATAAATTAACAAATTGTTATGTGAATAAATTGAATAATAAATGATTAAGAGGATAATTAGTGTAATTAATATAGATAAATACATGAATAGAAAATTATAGCATGAT
>NZ_CBDLAM010000083.1:0-16058 GCF_965301125.1 Anaerosporobacter sp.
CAATGCTAACTTTACTGCGGTTTCCAAAGCATTTGGATTGACCCGACTGCCTGGAGCAATCGAACAAAAATTCATTACAAAATGGGTTAATACTTATGCTTTCAATATTGATATTATTGTTGAAGCATGTAATAGAACTATCTTAGCTACTCAAAAACCTGATTTTAAATATGCTGATAAAATCCTTGAAAGTTGGTTTAAAAAAGGTGTTCACCACCTTTCTGATATTGAGAAATTAGATTTAGAACATGCAAAAGCAAACTCTTCTTCTAAATCTTCTTCCGTACCAAAACAAACGAACAACAAATTCAATGCATTCCCACAAAGAACGTATACAGCAACGGATTATTCTTCTCTTGAACAGCGTTTATTAAATAGGCAAAAATAAAAAGATTATAAGTAGCAAATAAAGGAGGATAGAATGAATGCAATTAAAGAACTTTCAATATAATAAAATATTAAGAGAGTATGATAAGCGTCAACTAGAAAATAGACACGAATTAGAAAAGCGTATGAAACACATCTACGAAATTCTACCTGAAATGAAAGAAATTGACGACCAAATTGTATCAAACTCCATTCAAAGTGCTAAACTATCCTTAATGGGTGATGATCAGTCTTTGAACTCATTAGCAGATCGCAATATGGATTTATCTATGCGAAAGATTGAAATTCTTACTGAAAACGGATATCCTTCTAACTATCTTACGCCAACATATCAGTGCAAAGATTGTAAAGATACTGGATATATTAATAACGAAAAGTGTCATTGCTTTAAGCAAGCTATCGTTGATCTTCTCTATTCACAATCCAATATAAAGGAGATTATTAAGCATGAGAATTTCTCAACCTTTCGTTATGACTTCTATACAGATTCCTATATAGAAGAAACAACAAATCTAACACCTCTAGCGAATATTCAGAAAGTAGTTTCCACCTGCAAGGAATTTGTTGATGATTTTGATTCTACTTATACTAATCTTCTATTGTACGGTAATGCTGGTGTAGGTAAGACCTTCTTAGCTAATTGTATTGCAAAAGAATTATTAGACCGTTCTCATACTGTTATTTACCTTACTGCTTTTCAACTATTTGATATACTTGAGAAAAACAAGTTTAATCGTGACAAAGAAAAAGAGGAAGCGAATGAACAGTTTGAGTATATCTTAGATTGTGATTTGCTAATTATTGATGACCTGGGGACTGAACTTAATAACAGTTTTGTAACTTCACAATTATATCTATGTATAAACGAGCGTCATTTACGCAAGAAATCTACTATTATATCCACCAATTTATCTTGGGATAATTTGAATACCAATTATAGCGAGCGTATTTTTTCTCGAATCGCAAGTAATTATCGCCTACTAAAAATTGTTGGCGATGATATCCGTATAAAGAAAGCATTTTCATAAACTTTTCCCAGAATCTTGTAAAAGGAACACATTTTATGCTTTATTTTCATTATACGCCTTGACTTGCGTGTAACATAATGGTATAAATTTTAGTGGACATTTTATAGCACTTTTACACAACCGTTTACATTTTATGGAGGACGAAGTAATGCCACAACAAGAAAAATTATTTGAAACAATTCCAGTAGGTACGCTGGGAATCATCGCTTTAGAAAGTAGTTCAAGCCTAGGACAAAAGGTTAATGATTACATTGTAAAGTGGAGAAAGGAAAGAGAAAGCGAACACAAATCGACAATTGCATTTGCTGGCTATCAAAGAGATTCTTATCTTATCAATGCATCTTGCCCACGTTTTGGTTCTGGTGAAGCTAAAGGTTCTATTAATGAATCTGTTCGTGGTACTGACCTTTACTTATTAGTTGATGTTTGTAACCATAGTCTTACTTATAATATGAGTGGACATGTAAATCATATGTCACCTGATGATCACTACCAAGATTTAAAACGTATTATCGCTGCTGTTGGTGGTAAAGCTAGACGAATTACAGTTATTATGCCTTTCTTATACGAGGGTAGACAACATAAACGTAGTTCTAGAGAATCTTTAGACTGCGCTCTTGCACTTCAAGAATTAACAAATATGGGTGTTGAAAGTATCATCACTTTCGATGCACATGATCCACGTGTTCAAAACTCAATTCCTTTAAAGAGTTTCGAGACAATTAAACCAACTTACCAATTTATCAAAGCTTTACTTCAGAATGTACCAGATTTGAATGTAAACGCAAAAGATATGATGATAATCAGCCCTGATGAAGGCGCTATGGGACGTGCGGTATACTTTGCCAATGTACTTGGCGTTGATATGGGTATGTTCTACAAACGTCGTGATTATACTACAATCGTTAATGGGCGTAACCCAATTGTGGCACATGAATTCTTAGGAACTGACGTAGAAGGTAAAGATGTTGTTATTATAGATGATATGATTTCTTCTGGAGAAAGTATGCTTGATGTAGCTGCTGAACTTAAGAGAAGAAAAGCTGGAAGAATCTTCGTAGCTGCAACTTTCGGATTATTTACGAATGGATTTGAGAAATTTGACGAAGCTTATGAACAAGGCTTAATATACAGAGTTATTACAACAAACCTTGTTTACCAACCAGCTGAACTATTAACTAAAGAATATTACATCTCTGCTGATATGAGCAAATATGTTGCACTTGTGATTGATACGTTAAATCATGATGCATCTATAAGTGAATTATTAAATCCGACAGAAAGAATTCAAAACATTATTAATAAATATAAAAAATAATTCTTCATATAAATGTAGAAAGGAAGGTTGATTACTCAACCTTCCTTTTTCGTATCTAATTCTGATTTCCAGAACCATCATTTACAGGACCATTGTTGCCGTTATCTGGTAGTGGTATATCATCAGGTTCTTCTACTATACCTTCATCTTCTTCTGGTACAGTTCCTTCATCACCCTCATCAACTACTCCATCATCTTCTTCTGGTACATCTGTATTATCAGTGCCACCTGATTCTTCATTGCCATTCTGAGAATCATCTGGTGTTTGTGTGTCTTCTGGTGTCTGATTTTCATCTTCTACATCCTCTGGTTCTTCGATTACACCACCATTATCATCTGTGATTTCATCTTCTTCCTCTTCTTTTTGCTCCACATCCTCTAGCTTTTCCTCTTCTTCCTCTTCTTCCTCTTTCTTAGGACTCGTATCAATATAGGCAGGGAATGACATTCTTTCTAAACCTTCATGAATCTGAGTCATAAACTTATACCAGATTTGACCTGGGTATGTGGATCCCATCAAGCCTTCCAGTGTTTGAGGCATATCATAACCAACCCATACACTTGTTGTGTAATATGGGGTATAGCCAACAAACCATCCATCTTTCTTATCATTCGTAGTACCTGTCTTACCAGCAGTATCCATATTAGGAATACTTAATCCTTTACCTGTACCATACTTTACAACTCCAGTAAGCATATTTGTCATCGTTCTTGCTGCGTTCTTATCATATACTTGATAATCACTCTTTTCGCTTGCAACAATAACATTTCCTTCTGAATCCGTAATTTTTACTATGCAAGTTGGTTCACGGTAAATTCCATCATTAGCAAGTGTTGCATAGGCAGATGCCATTTCCACAGCGCTGACACCATTGGTGAAACCTCCTAATGAAGATGCAGGATAATAATCATTCTTATCAAGCTTAGCAAAGTTCATTCTCTTAAGATAACTTAGTCCAACCTTTGGTGTAAGTTCCTCAAATAACTTCCATGCAATTGTATTCTTAGATTGTTCCACTGCCTTTCGAAGTGTGATTTTCCCAGAATATACACCATTGGAATTGCTAGGACCTCCTTCGAACTTCTTGTCGACTACCGTTTCTTCAGGATAATGTCCATTTTCTAATGCAGGCGTATATACAATGAGCGGCTTGATTGCACTACCAGGTTGTCTATAGCTTTGGAATGCACGATTTAGCGTATATCCTGTACTATTTTGCTTTCTACCACCTACAATAGCTGTAACATATCCTGTTTCATTATCAATAGATACAGCAGACGCTTGTAATTTATACACCCCATCATCAGTTTTATCTGTAAAGTTAGCTAAAGCTTCATCTACTGAATTCTGAAGAAGTTTCTGCTGCGTCATATTAATCGACGTATAGATACGATATCCTGACCTATATAGTGATTGTTGGCATTCATTATACAAACTTGTATATCTTTCATTATAATCAGCTTCATCATCTTCATCTTCAAAATTATATCTAAACGTAAATCCTCTTTCTTTCATCAATGCCTTTGTGGCACTATGGTTAACATACGTCTCAACATAATCTTTCTTCTTAATCTTCTTAAGATCCAACTTTATCTCTTGATCATAAGCTTTCTCATACTTTGCCTTCGAAATCTTACCATCTTCATACATCTGCTTAAGAATCTTATTTCTTCTACTAATAGTATTATCATAATTATCTATTGGATCAAAGACTGTCGGATTGTTTGGTATTGCACACAAGAAAGCAATTTCAGACAAGGTTAAATCCTTTACTTCTTTACTAAAATAGCCTTCGCTGGCTGCCTGTATACCATAATATCCATTAGCAAAATAAATGTTATTAATATAAAACTCAAGTATTTGCCACTTCTCATATTTCTTCTCTAATTCAGTTGCAATAAAGATTTCCTCAATCTTACGCTCCCAACTAACTGTATGCGTCAAGAAAATATTACGGCTTAGCTGTTGAGTTATTGTACTAGCCCCCTGTTTAATAGCACCTCTATTCTTTATCAGTGCTAATACCGCTCTCAGATTCGCCTTGAGATCAACTCCATTATGCTTTAAGAAGTTCTTATCTTCTATCGTAATGAATGCATCCACTACATCCTGCGGTATATCAGAGTAGTCAAGATAATATAGATCTTTCTCACCCTTTAGTTCTGATATAACTTTTCCATTCGCCCCATAGACCACACTGGTCTCAGTGGCTCGGAATGTATCTAAGGTTGATTCACTAACAAAATGTCTTGCTTCTGATTGCATTTGTAAGATCTTCTTACCATACTTATTATAAAATAACAGAATTAGAATTAACACTGCAATGAGAAGTACGAGACATAATACCTTGAATGCAAATTTCATATGATGCAATATAGGATGCTGTTTTCTGAACTTAATTGCTTTTTCTCTCTTTAATTGTTTCTTGGTCTTCGGTGGCTTTTTATTGCTCGCTGTGGTGCGATTTTGTCCCCCACTGTTTCCTGTCGTACGGGTTGTTCCCTTAGTACCATTACTCCTGTTTCCTGTTTTTCTACTATCATTATTCATACTTATACCCATGCGTATTGTAAGTGTACTTATGATACTCCTTTTAAAGCATTTCCTTTCTACATTTTTACTTTATAATTCGATATAGTTATATGGAATCCGATGTTTATCTAATGCCCTACGTTCTCTGTTATGGCAGGTAAATATAAGAATCTGACGTGTTGTTCTTGCCGCCAGTTCACATATGGTTTCTTGTAATCGATCATCATCGTAATATACGAAAGCGTCATCTAGAATTAGGGGCATAGCTTTATCTTTCAAAAGAAGGTCTGCTGCCACCAAACGAAGTGCCAGATATAATTGTTCCATTGTACCTGTACTTAAGTACTCCATAGGAACATAATCATTGTCTTTTACAATTTTCATATTTAATTTTTCATCGACTCTCACATCATAACAATTACCAAGGGTAAATGCCGTAGAAATCTCTGATATAGACTTATTGAGCTTCTCTCCAAAATCATCATGAATGGAGGCTGCTAGTTCTTGTATTGCCTGGATACTAACATCAATTGCTGTTAATTCTATATCTTCCTTCTTTCGTCTCTCCATAAGTTCATCTCGCAAAGCCCTTTTCTTAGCATAATCAGCAATGCTTTCTTCTAATTTAGAAAACTCCCATCTCAACTTTTCTTGCTTCGTACTAGCAGTTTCTATTAACCGAGTAATTTCTCTTTCTCTTGTTTGCTTTTGTTGAATCAAATCTTTTTGTTTATTCAATTGACTTGCTAATTTGTCAATTTCTTGATGTAACATTGTCATGGTTTGTGGACTTACTTCATTCATGCCAATGACTTGGTTCGCATATGTTAATATATCTTCTTCTTGTGCTTGCATTCTAGTAAGTAGCCGTTTCATTATCTGCTGATTATCTGATTGCTTATCTTGACTACTCACAGGTCCCATTCGTGAATTCTCTCTATCAGATCTCTTGTTCTTTTTATTCCGTATTACCTGAACCATAGAAGTAATAATCCCGAGTACGGCTGTTACTGCTGTAACAATTGCCTTGTTAAACCCTTCAAGTGGAATAAACATCCACAGCAAGCAACTTATAAAGATCAAACAGGCACCCAGTAAATACCCACTGAAACTGCTTGATTTATGTTGAGACTCCATAGGATTAGGCAGATCTTTTATTTGTTGAGGTGATTTTATTTGTTGCATAACTTGATAATAGTAATCTCTACAATCTTTAAGGCTCTGATATTTTTCTGCAATTAAATCATATTCCTTCACATAAGAATCAAGAACTTGTAGCTTTTGAAGATATCCCCCGTCTATTTTACAATTCTCTTTTTCCTTATTTAATGACTGTATCTCCTGATCAAAACCAAGAATCTGTCTTTCTAATTCCTTCAACATAAAATCTGTTGTTTGTATCTGTTGTAATTGTGTATTCAGCTCTTTCACTTGCTGTTTCGTTTGTTTTGATTCAATTTCTTTTTTTCTGGCTTGTAACTCTTTGATAGCCTGATTCACATTAACTTCACTTGATTGTGTAGTTGACATATTCGTAATATAATCATTGATATGAAATGCAAGCTCTTTGTTTGTTGCTACTTGTTGTTGTGCTACATAGATTGTATTACTGTAAGTATTCTCTGTTAATCCTTCAATAAAGCAACCACCTCGTTGCTCCTTATATGGAACGTCCCTTCCGGTATCTTTATTAATAATCTGTAAGGATTTCTCTTCTTTGTACAGATTTCGTTTAATTAGATAAGGAACTCCATCAACGGTTACTTCCATTTCTCCATCATACAAGGTTGGTGTATCCCATGGTTTATATCTAGTATAAACATCAAAATTCGTTCGACCTCTTTGCTTATCAATGCCGAATAACATTCCTTTTATGAAAGTATGGACTGTACTCTTGCCAGCCTCATTGGTTCCATATATTAGATTAATCCCTTCTTGTAATTCAATCTTTTTATCTTGAAATTTACCAAAGTGTTTCAACCCTAGCGAGTTAATCATCATATTAATAAACATGCTCCCTTCTAAAGTTGCTCCTCTACTTTAGCTTCATTAAGGCTTTTACCCCTAGATATAATGCTCTATCAATAACTTCATCTTCATATTCCAAACTTTGAATCTTATCTATATACATTCCAATAATATTATCTTTATTCTCGAAGCGTAATTCATCAAAATTGTAATCTGGTATAGTGAGATCCTCCACCTGTGCGATATGTCCTAGAGATAATATTTCATCTTCATCAAAACTGATATCAACATCTCTTGCACCTTCTAGCGTAATGCTATATATATGATTCATTCCTTTAAGGCGAATCTGCTCTCGAATCCCATCCATAACTTCTAACCCTGTCATATGGGGTTGAACTTCTAGTACAAGCGGTATATATTGTCGCCTACTACAAGGAATGAATTTAATATCCGTATGGAATTCGTCTCCAACCTTAGTAATCTCACCTTGTATGTAGCCATGTTCTCCTACTTCTGTCTTATCAAGCGGTTCTAACGAACCAGAATACGCCATTTGATTCGTAAACAAAGCAGGTTTATGAATATGACCTAATGCTACATACGTGTATCCTAGTGATTCAATTATTTTGCGATCAATCGGTATATCTTTCTCATCACCACCATGTGCTAATAGAATTGATATTTCTTGATTATTCAATAAAACTGGTTGATGATACTTCGGCTCTGTAATATCCCTTGTAAAATAACTTAAACCGAATACTCTTGTATTCAATTCTTGTATATAAATCTCAGTAAGCTCTTCCTCATAAAACATATGCACATGCTCAGCCCAAGGAAAATTCATGTAGTTTGAAGTCTGACTGATATAATCATGATTTCCTGCCATCAAAACCACATGTGTCTTAGTTAAGCGTTTAAAAAGGTAATTCACTTCCTTCAACTCTCTTAATAAGGGTTGTTTATGAAATAAGTCACCAGCGATTAATAGCAAATCAATGGATTCTTCCTCGCATTGGTTTACGACATCCTCAAATGTTCTCCAAATCTCCTTCGCTCTTTCCTGACTCCAATCTCTTCTAAGATCTGGTTGCATCCCTAGATGCACATCTGCCAAATGAATAAATCGCATCCTATCACCCCCTATATATGCATAGCATTATACCATACTAAAAGGTGTCTGACAATGCAATACAAACATACGTTTCCTTAATATTCTCTTAAAATTTTATTAATCCTACTTACTATACTCTATAATTATGTTTTTTCTATGGCTATGGGAATTTAATCCTAATCATAAAAAAACAACTTTTCCAAGCTGTGTGCCATATGTGATCATATATATATTCACCAAATGGCATACACCGTAGAAAAGTTGTTGACCTTGTTTTTATTCTAAACAAATTATTTTATATAATTATGCTACTTTTTGTTTAAAAATGACGTTTTTATATTTATATAATGCAAGTAATAACATTGTACCTAAAATTCCGCATGAAATTATCTCACCAATTCCAACGGTTAGCATCATAAGAGGGATCGGTGTTGCTAAACCATATCCAATTCTTAAAATCCATGGAACGGCAATGGTATTCCCGATAATTGGTGGTAGTACTACTAAGTACTTGTTCTTTCTTAATAAATAAGAAATAGCTGCTGCTACTAAAGTTGTTAAACTACCTAGAATAATATCTAGTAAACATGCTCCACCAAGCATATTACCGAGTAAACAGCCTACGAATAATCCTGCTATTGCTGCTGATGTAAAGAACGGCAAAATTGTTAATGCCTCTGCAACACGTACCTGAACATCCATAAATCCAAACGGTTGGAATAAGTACGTTAACACAACATAAATTGCAGCAATCATAGCTGCTTGAGTTAAATACTGCACTCTTAATTTCTTCATATTCTATTCTCCTTTAGTTTTGTTTAACGAGTGGAAGGTCCCGAACACTCGAATAAATAGTTGAAAAGCCCTTTGTTTGTGAGGGCTTTTGCAATCTATACTATAAACCATAAGGAGAGAAAATGCAAGTAATATACCATTTTAAATCAACTTTACTTTTTCTCCTTCTTTTGGTAGACTAAAAATAATTATTACCAAATATATTTACTAGGGGGGTGCCATCATGGTTACATTAAATCACTTAGGTCTTAACTCCATGCAATGTCTGTAAAACCATACGAATTTGTATGCATAACAGATGGCGATAGTTACATGGAGACTATGATATAAAATCGCCATTGCCTACATTCTAACATATTGGTTTTACACACTTGCATCCTAATACACTGTAGCTGATAAACACGTGATTTGATAGATTAATGACTTGATTTGAGTTATTAACGATTAGGAGCAGGAGTTAGAATGAAATATAAGAATGCAAATGATATACTTCCACCGGAATTAGTTAGAGAGCTTCAAAAATATCTGAAAGGAGAATTGCTCTATATCCCTAACGGAGATTCCACTCGTAAGAAATGGGGCGAATGCTCTGGTATTCGAAAAGAATTATTACATAGAAATCAAGAGATAAAACTTCGTTATACACAAGGTCATAGTTTCGAACAACTTTCATCGGATTATGCACTCTCTGTAGAAACAATTAAAAAAATTGTCTATACTACCAAGTTAGTTGCATAGACTATGCATAATATAATATGAGAAGTGGTTGCTACAAATAATTATTTGTAACAGCCACTTCTCATACTTTTCAGTAAATTTCTGAATCGTTTAATTATAATCATTTTGTTCATATGCATAATACCTTCACATAAGTTATACTCAATATAGTACTAGTATATACTTTACTAAATATAATTTTTCTGTGTTAGGAGTGTGTTTATGATTACAGACGCTAAATATAAGAAAATAAACGAACAACGGAATTCCTTTACCTATACGTCATTAGCTTATACACCTTATGAGTATATCGCTGACAGTACAATTCTTCTTGATACCAAAGACTTAATATTGATTCAAGGTAGAAATGAAGAACTTTCTATGACCGAACTCTACTATTGTACCAATTCTATTCCTTTACTTCTTAATGCAATTGATGCTATTAAGGAACCCGTATATATGCAATTCGTTCCCAAGGACTTTGTAGATGAATTTCATTCTCATGGATTTGAATCTTTTGCTTATTTTAGAGATATGGTTTGCTATGACATTCATAGTAATTGCTCCGTTAATATCCTTTCCATTGAAGATGCAAAAGAAGCTGCTGCCGTAACTAGATCCTGTCGTCTACAAAGCAGAGGATTTCTTGGTGAAACTACGGAATGGGCAAAGAATTGGATTCAAGGGAAAGATCCTAATACAAGTTATTGCAAATACAGTGCAATCCTAGCAACAAAACACGAGAATATCATCACTGGAATTGTTGCTGTAACTCTATATTCCTTTGATAAGCCAGAAGGCCCCACACTTTGGATACGAGAGGTTGCTGTACGACCGGAATACCAGCATAAAGGATATGGGAAACAATTATTATCACAAGCATTTGCCTATGGTTCTAGATATCAGGCTTCCAAATCCTTCTTAATGGCGGATATTCTAAATACCAATGCTGTATCATTATATCAGCAATTTGGTTTTTCTTATAATGAAGAAGAGGGACAGATCGATATGATTAGAGAGTAACCTTTTCTTCCCTTGCAGCAATTCGTTCAAGCACATTACTAGTTATCTTCTCTATAATATTATAATTAGTTGCTGCTATATAATAATGTTCTAATTGATCATGCAAATCTTTCGCTTTCTTAAGATAGGAGGTTCCTTTTGCAACTGTCTCGTTATAACGTTTTCTAATATTATTCAATTCGCCTTCATAGCGTTCATCTGTGTTAGGCTTAATTAGCTCTGTATACATATCGATTATAGTGTCACCTTCACGACTTGGCACATATTCATGTGGTGCAGTTGAATCAAAGATGCACAACTCAAGTTCAGGTAGAAGTATCATATCTAAGCTATTAGGATCAAAACCACAATGGTATACTTCTACCTCTAATCCCAATCCTTCTGCTTTCCTTAATATCTTCTTTAACATAGTTGATTTCCCCGAACCTGGTCTACCCTTTATGAGATAACGTTTCTTACAACTTGAAGTAATATTCTCCACATAATCCATAGCTCCTTTGGGTGTAGACCCTCCAAAAAACCGATGTCTTGTTACCCCACTTTCTTGTTTTTCGCAACTTCCGAGTAGCATATCGCAAACCTTTTCAGTTAACTCATCCGCTTTTTCAAAATTCATATTATCGATATAGATTTTTTCCCATTCATCATGAATCTTCAATGCGTGTGCAAATGCTTCATATACTTTGGGATAACACGTACTAATCTGTTCTTGTAACTTTCTAATCTCACCAGCCTTGTTTTCTAACAACTCTATATCCCAAGCTTCTCCTAGATTCACATACTCTTCAACTGCACCTGCAACTTTAGGTTCAATTACATGCGGAGCGGTACCATCAACAATTCCAACACTAATTTCACGAACAATTACGCCATCTAAAGAATCTGGATCAGAGGAACAGTGTATATATTCTACATCATACCCTTTGTCCACATACATCTTTCCAACCTTATTCATTAAAGTGGATTTTCCCGTTCCTGGTCCACCCTTTAATATATAGATTTTCTTAAGACCTTGTAAATTGGACTCAAACATGTTTTGAAATCCCTTTGAAGTATTACCACACGCAAAATAATGTTTTTCTGACATATTAAAACCTCCCTTTCAAAATGTCTTTTTCTATAGTATGATAACTATTTTTTATAGTGCTTATGCACTTGTTACTTTATTATTGAAAGTAGTATGTTCAATGTATTGATTTAATTAAACAATAAGGCTGTTGCAAAATTAGTATTCAACTATGTTATTAAAACTATGTTGAGTTCTAAATCTTACAACAGCCTTATATAAAATTAAATTACCTAATTTACTTTTTGGTAATACGTATGTACATAATCTAAAAATTTCTGATCATTATTACTATCATAGGCTTGGGAAGCAAGTTTTACTCCCTTCTCTTTCTTCTTACTCTTTCGATATATTATTACCTCATTCTCATATTCATCATAAACAACTTTATCTTTTGGTATAATTAAAGAATTGGTTGAGATATATTCAGCACTTATGCCGTAATCTGTTCTCATATGGATAAAAGCGGACAGTAAATCTAAAACCAGCACACTAATTAATGCTACATAACCCATGACATACCAAAACTTTTCAAGATAATTGAAATCTACTAAGTCCGTCCTTAAATATTTCCCTTTGCTTATCATTATTATAATAAGCAGAAATCTAATAATAAGGCCAGTTATCTTAATCCCTAGATTATTATCTTTAGATTGAAAACAGGAGATATAATCTTCATAAAACTTCCTTCTATATTTCATGAACACAATAAATTGTATTAAACTATGAATAAATATCATGAGCAATGCAATAGATAGAACACCCATCTCAATAAATTCTTTACTACTAACGTATTTTCCCATAATGATAACCCTTTCCCTTGCTTTTATTAGTTACCATTATTATACTATAGTTTCTTTCTTCTTACAATTGGATTCAATTTCACTTCACTTTGCATTTTCAAGGTACATATCAATTGGCATCATTGGTTTGTCTAATAACTCCTTGGTCTCTTCGTTAATTTGCCCCGTCCTTGCATATTCTTCTCCTGCCTTTCTAACATTATCAAGATATTGTTCAGCAAAATAAGAAACTTCTGGAATATTTAGCAACGGACCTTCAGCACATAATACCTTCGTATACTCTTTATATAGCAAACTAAACTGCATTAATAATCCTTCATAGTTATTTTCGATATTATAGAAACCGCAGGAGGACAATAAAACAACTTTCTGCTCCTTATCATAACGACTTGGATGAGTACAGCCACTTGGTGTCTTCACTAAATCCGGTAATACTAGCGGCAGTGTTCTCTCTAGAAACATCTTACCTTTCGCTGGTATAGAATAATGATAGAGTGGAAAACTCCATAGTATCAAATCTGCTTCCTTTAATAGTTCTAGACATTTAGACATATCATCTTGTATTACACAAGCTCCTGGAGTCTTGTGCCAACAACCAAAACAACCTTCACATGGTTTAATATCTAAACTATAGATATCAATCACATCGATTTCACAATCTTCTATCTTCTTAATACCTTCCAAGAACGATTCCGTTAACTTCATAGTACCACTATGTTTCCCCTTTGGACTTGCATTCAATACTAAAATTTTCATACTTAACTCTCCTCCTTAATTATAGATAATGCTTCTTTAATCCATTCTAAAGTAGCTTTGTAATAATGCTCCCCGTAACTTTCACAAAGTCTCCAATACATTGCCTTATCTTTACTATTTCTCTCATGATTATAGTTTATGGTTTCTTTTGCCTGGTCTAACTCTCTTAATTTTTCTTCGTAGAAATTTTGGTTCCTTTCCAAGTATTCAACCATAACCTCTTTTGGTACTTCTGCCCCAAAGAAAAGCTTCATCAGCATAGGATTACGATCACCAGGATTATCTTCCTCTATATTATGATTCGTTAACCAACTTATCATCTCTTTCTTTCCAAGCTCAGTGATTGAATATACTTTTTTATTTGGCTTGCTAAATTGCACCTCAACTTCAGATGTTACCCAGCCTTCCTTTTCCATGGTAGTAAGTTCTCGATAGACCTGGCTTGTGGTCGCTGTCCAGAAAAATGAAAGCGACGCCGAAAAGAACTTACTTAAGTCATATCCTGTCATGCTGTTATAATTGAGCAATCCTAATAATCCCAGTTTCAAAGACATACCTTTCCTCCTTTCCATATACAAGTATTCTATTTGTATTATATTCCATTTGTATAATATATGCTATAGAATGATTTACACATATTTCCACTCTTGTTATGTAATAAATGCACAAAAAAATGCCAGCAAAGGATTTCTCCTTTACCGGCGTCGTAATGTAGTACTATATTAATTATCGTTATTCTGCAATATAAGTTGGAGCGTTCTTTGGACTCTTACCCTTTATTACATTATGATAGTAAGAATATGTCATTGGAGTATCTCCTCCCATAACATCGCCATCTAGAACTTTACCTAAGAATACGGTATGTGATTCTGTTTCCATTTTATTAATTACTTCACAAGCAATATAACCGCATGAATCTTTAACTACAGGTAACATACCCTTAATTTCATGTTCAACATCAGCAAATTTATCTGCTATTTTACCAGATTGATAGCCAAATGTTCCTATAATCTTTGGATCTGTCTTTTCTGTTAAAATAGAAATTGCAAATCTTCCACTTTTTTCGATACATTGATTCGTATAATTATCATGGTTAATACTTATAGCAATTGTTGCTGGCTCTGAAGTTATCTGCATTGCGCTGTTCGCAACACACCCCGTTGGTCTTCCATCGTCCCATGTAGAGACTATATACACACCATATGATAGATTAAATAATACATTCTTGTTCATCTTCTTCTCCTTTATCTTTGTCCAATTATCTATTTGGATTAGACTCCCTAATCCTATTCATAATTATGTTAAGTAAATATGACAATATGATTTATTTACTAACTTGTCTATTAATATTATACATGATTATCTCATCTTTATCCAGCTTCGTAACCATTTCTTTTTTTACTTTATCTATACTACACATTGAAAAAATTCATTTATTCTGTTGAAAAGGCACCATTTTTTAGATTAGTAATACCAAAATAAAGATTAATAATAACTGAAATTACTAATAATACAGCTATAATCTTATTTTTCATAACCTATAACTCTCCTTTCATTATTAATTCAATCACAGGCGCCTAATAAATATAAGCATGGAATATTAGTTACTTGCATGTTTGCACCAGTCCATAAAGCAACTTTTATGGCACATCTTACTTTACTATTATTGTTCACTGATAACCCCTCCATACTCCTTATCTAATTCTTTCTGTGATGGAAAGTCATACTCATCTTTTAAACAGGGTATAAAGAGCATGCAGGCATTTCTATAAATCATTCCTTGATACATATCTAACATAGGCTGTGTACCATTTCCATAGCTATGTTTTTCTGGACTTTCTGGATAATTATAGTTTTCTAACATTTCAGCTAAAAGTAAAGGTTTTAATATATCAAAGCTTGAGGATATCTCATTTGTAAAATTTTTATATCGAGTTATATCTTCTTCATACTTACATTTCTTTTTAATAATGCCCATAATAGTATTATATTCTTGTTTCCATACTTTCAAATACAATTCTTGATATTCTCTTCTAGCTATTTCAGCTGGAATATGATTTTGGAATTTATCCTTAAAAAAATTATCTATAGGATTACTCATAAAGTAATAATAATTATAATTCATCGACTCAGCCGATTCACTCTTTATATTTTTTTCCTCTTTTTTTGAATAACCCACTTGGACTATATTAAGTAGAATGGATATAGTCAAAATAACATATAAAATTTTATTTCTCATTTTTATGTACCTCCTTTATTATTATGGATAAACTTCTTTAAGATGTACTGTCTTCACAATTCACCATATATGACTAACTTTCATTATGGTATATGCTGTGTTAATTGAGACAGTATATCATATACAAGACTAGAAAGATGTGGATTATTATAGCTTAGTTATAAAACAGCTGTAGCTAAGGATTAAGCATTGAGACTTATACGAACAAGGTGCTATTAAATCACTAGCTCATTCAAAAGCTTTAGACCCTGTACTTAAAGACTCTACATAGAATAAATATTTTTACATTTCTTGGAATTGTGCTATAATATAAC
>NZ_CBDLAM010000084.1:0-15990 GCF_965301125.1 Anaerosporobacter sp.
ATAGTAATAAAAATTCTAGATAATTATATTCAATCTTCGTCTAGTGTCAGAATAAACAAAACTATATTAGCAGATAAGTATATGATATTATGTTAAAATATTAGAAAAAAGATTAATATTATTACTATAATCAGTATACATATATATTTACTTAAAATTGAACTTACATTTTGTGGCCGAATAACATACATGATATACGATTTGTGTTGTAAAATTTCCAAAATATCCTATTATTAAATTGTTAATTGTAAATTGTTGTGGTAACAGAGGGAAAGGAGGTAATACGGAAAAATAGGATCTAGAAGGTATCGAAGCATGGTAGTAATTGTTCAATGGGAAATGAAAACAAGTAAAGGAGAATAAGGTATGAAAAAAAGCAAGAAATGGGGTTTATTAAGTTCGGTTTTAATTGTTTCACAATGTATTAGCCCGTTCAGTGGTTTGTATGTGGGTGCAAAGACAGATGGTGATGCTAATACAACAACTTACGCGGTTGAATCAGATACGCCAAGTATTTATGAACAAAGATTCCTTGAATTATACGATGACATTTATGACAAAGAAAACGGGTATTTTAATGATCAAGGAATCCCTTATCACTCAGTTGAAACATTGATGGTAGAGGCACCAGATCATGGTCATGAATCAACGAGTGAAACAGCAAGTTATTTGCTTTGGTTGCAGGCAATGAAAGGAAGAATAACGAAAGACTATTCAGGGGTTGAATCTGCATGGGATACGATTGAAAAATATTATATACCAACATCGGAAGATCAGCCAGGTCAATATAGTTATAACCCTAGTAAACCTGCGACTTATGCGGCAGAGTATTCTTTGCCGGACTATTATCCAAGTCAATTAAAGTTTGATGTAAAGGTAGGACAAGATCCACTTTACACAGAACTTCGTAATACATATGGAACACCACAGATGTACGGTATGCATTGGCTTATTGATGTTGATAACTTCTATGGCTATGGTAAACGTGGTGATGGAGTATCAACACCATCTTATATCAATACCTACCAACGTGGTGAACAAGAATCCGTGTGGGAAACAATACCTCATCCATCATGGGAAACATTCAAGTGGGGAGGAGATAAAGGTTTCTTACCATTTTTCACAGGAGATAACTCATATTCAAAACAATGGCGTTATACAATTGCTTCTGATGCAGATGCTCGTGTAGTACAAGCTATGTATCATGCGAGTGAATGGGCAAAAGAGGATAACAAATCACTTGATAAGTATGTAGCAAAAGCAAGTAAGATGGGTGATTACTTACGTTATTCCATGTTCGATAAATACTTTATGAAAGTTGGAGCGCAAGGACTTACTGCAGCAAGTGGACGTGATTCAGCTCATTATCTATTATCATGGTACTATTCTTGGGGTGGTTCTATGGATGATAGTTGGAGCTGGAGAATTGGAAGTAGCCACAATCATTTTGGTTATCAAAATCCAATGGCAGCATGGGTTCTTTCCAATGATACAGAATTTATTCCTAAGTCACAAACAGCGCAGAGTGACTGGTCTAAGAGTTTAGATAGACAATTAGAGTTCTATCAATGGTTACAATCATCAGAAGGAGCAATTGCTGGTGGAGCAACTAACTCTTACAATGGTTCCTATGACAAGTATCCAGCTGGAATAAGTACTTTCTATGATATGGCTTACGAAGAAGCACCTGTTTATGCTGATCCAGGAAGTAATGAATGGTTTGGTATGCAATGTTGGTCTATGCAACGTATGGCAGAACTCTATTATCAAACAGGTGATACAAGAGCAAAAGCGATATTAGATAAATGGGCTAACTGGGGAGTTTCAGAAGTTCAATTAAAAGATGATGGAACATATTTAATTCCTAGTACTTTAAAATGGTCAGGTCAACCAGATACATGGACAGGAAAGTCTACTGGTAATCCTAATTTACATGTTACGGTTGCAAATTATGGTCATGATATTGGTGTTACATCATCTCTTGCAAATACTTTAACATACTATGCTGCTGGTTTACAAAAACATACAAGCGATACTTCCTACCAAGGCTATGTTAGCGTTGCAAAGGAATTATTAAATCGTATGTGGAGCCTATACAGAGATGATAAAGGTATTGGTGATGAGCAAGAGCTTACTACCATGTTAGGGCGTTTCTTTGATCAGAAGATAGCAGTACCTGATAACTATAGTGGAACAATGGCAAATGGAGATAAGATTGAAAAAGGATCTACATTCTTCTCAATCCGTACTGGATATGAAAAGGATCCTGATTTTAAAAGGCTAAAAGATGCGTATGATAATAAGAAACCATTTTCAATGGTATATCATCGTTTCTGGGCACAATCAGAAGCTGCAATAGCTCTTGGAGTAATGGATGAATTTTTCCCAGAAGATGGTGCAAGTGTAGTAACTCCTGTTGTCTCAGTTACAAGTCCTTCAAATAGTGCAACATTTGATTGGGCTAACTGTGAAAATGGAATTACAGTAAAAGCAGATGCAACAATTGCAAAAGGTAGTATTAATAAGGTTGAATTCTACGCAGATGGTGTGAAATTTGCAGAAGATAGCAGCGCAGATTACCAAGGTGTTTATGTTCCAACGAAAACAGGTGCTGTTAACGGCAAAAAGACAATTGTATTAAAGGCGATTGCCTATGCTGATAATAATACAGTAAAAACATCGAACGAGGTAACTATAACCATTACTATGCCAAAGGAAGAGAATCCAACGAATCCAGATATTAACGTTGAATTCAAGAGCCAAGGTGGAGATTCAAGTAATATTATTGGTGGGCAGTTTAAGGTTACAGCTAAGAAAGAAGTAAATCTATCAGATGTAAAGCTTCGTTACTACTATACGCTAGAAGATGAAATAGCACAAAATGCATATATAGATAGCGTTAGTTTAAGTATGACCAAAGCTCCATGGTATGTAAGTTTAAATTCTTCCACACAAGTTAAGATTGTACAAGTATCAGGAAATAACTACTATATGGAAATCTCATTTAATACAGATCTGACTTTAGACGAAAGTGGGAAGCTTGAGTTGGGTATCCGTTTGAGTAAAGCAAACTGGAGTAATTTTGATCAAACAAATGATTATTCCTATAAATCAGGAGTGATCGTTTTGTATAAAGATGAAGTAATATCAGGGGTGCAACCATACTAAGTCTATTAAGTTGTTGATTAAAAGGAAAGGAGAATGCTGCTGTCCATCTTATTGGATTCATAAGATGGACAGCTATAACAACAAAGAGGTTGTTATAGGGGCATAAATGGAATATGGGAAATAAAAAATTAAAAAAAACAATGAGTATGATTTTAGGAGTTTCTCTTATATTAGGTACGGTAGGAAATGCTGTTCCTGCAGTTTTAGCTTCTTCAGATACGAATACGGTAGTTAATACTAAGAATTATAATTACGGCGATGCATTAGAAAAATCAGTTATGTTTTATGATTTTCAAAAATCTGGTAAGTTACCAGAAAATCAACGTAATAATTGGAGAGGAGATTCTGGTTTAGCTGATGGCGCAGATGTAGGTTTAGATCTTACTGGGGGAATGTATGACTGCGGTGATCATGTTAAATTCAATTTGCCAATGGCATATACATCTACTATGTTAGCATGGTCATATTTGGAGAGCACAGATATTTATAAAAATTCGGGACAAGATGTCTATTTATTAGAGAATATCAAGTGGATTACAGATTATCTAATAAAGTGCCATCCATCAGCTGATGTGTATTATTATCAAGTTGGTGATGGTGGACTTGATCATGCTTACTGGACTTCAGCAGAAGTTATGCAAATGAATCGACCTGCATATAAGGTTGATCTAGACCATCCAGGTTCCGCAGTGTGTGGTGAAGCAGCAGCAGCACTTGCTTCCGCCTCAATCTTATTCAAAGATAGTGATCCTACTTATGCAGCAACCTGTTTAAAGCATGCGAAAGAACTATTTTCGTTAGCAGAGAGAATGAAAGGTGATTCGGGATATAAGGAGCATGCAGGCTCTTACTATAATTCAAGTCATTTCTATGATGAATTATCATGGGCAAGTATTTGGATCTATATCGCTACCAATGATGGTACATATCTAACTAAGTCAAAAGACTATAGTGAGTATTGGGGAAAAGAAGGTCAAACAGATGAAATCGCTTATACATGGGCTCATTGCTGGGATGATGTTCACTTTGGTGCTGAATTATTAATAGCACAACATGATTCCTCAGAGGATGCTGCTATCTACAAAGAAGCAATTGAGAATAATTTAGATTACTGGACAACTGGTAAAGATGGAGAACGTATTACCTACACCCCAAAAGGATTAGCATTCCGAGATTCATGGGGAAGTTTACGTTATTCTTCAACTCAGTCTTTCTTGGCGAGTGTATATGCAGATTGGGATAAAGCAGATCCAGGCAGAGCTGATACCTATGAAACGTTTGCTAAATCTCAAGCAGATTATATACTAGGAAGTTCAGGTAGAAGCTATTTAATAGGTTATGATGAAACATCGCCTACGCAACCACATCATCGTACTGCTCACGGAGCTTGGGAGAATAATGCATCTGGTGCACCTAGTAAAGCTAGACATGTCCTTGTAGGAGCTTTAGTCGGTGGCCCTGATAGTAATGATGGATATCAGGATGTAATAACAGATTATCAACATAATGAGGTTGGTTGTGATTATAATGCAGGACTAGTTGGTCTTATGGCTAAAATGTATGATGATTTCGGAGGAACTATTAATCCAGATTTAAATGCCATTGAAACAGTAGGCGAGGAATTATTTGTGGAAGCTGGTGTGAATGCACAAGATAAACAAAATACTGTAAACTTTGTAGAATTGAAAACTGTTGTATATAATAGAACAGCATGGCCAGCTAGAGTAACAGATAAACTAAGTTTTAGATATTTTGTAGATATTAGTGATGTAATTGCTTCAGGTAAGACTGCAAGCGATATGAAAATAGCATGCAGCTATAGTCAACGTAGTGCTAAGGTTTCTGAATTGAAGCCATGGGATGCAGAACATGGAATTTATTATACAGAGATTGATTTATCTGGTGCAAAGATTTACCCGGGTGGTCAAAGCGAGCATAAAAATGAACTTCAGATCAGAATTACAGCTCCTGGAAAATGGGATTATACGAAGAGTCCATCTTTTAAAGATTTAGAAAATAGTAGCTCAAGTAGTCTCGTAAAATCCGAGAATATAGCATTATATGATGATGGAAAATTAGTCTTTGGTAAAGAACCTTCAAAGGGAAGTGATATTCCTGTAGAAACCCCAACTGTAGAAGTAGTGAATCCAACAGATGGTGCAGTAATTGATATGAGCAAAGAGGTTATACCAATCGAACTTAATGCAGATGCAAGTATAGCTAAAGGTAATATTACTAAGGTTGTATTCTATGTAAATGATAAGGAAGTGGGGACTAGCATAAGCAAGCCATATCAAGCAAGTTTTACTCCAAGTGGAACAGCTAGCAAACTTGGTGATTTAAAATCATATACAATTAAGGCAAAAGCATATGGGGATAATGGTACAAGTACAGTTTCAAAATCCATTACCGTTCAAGTACAACTTCCTGTTTCTGAGAAACCTATTCCAACAGATATTGAGATTGAAGTAAGTAATACAGGGAATACAGCTATTTCAACAAGTACATTACAAAATAATTTTTCAATCAAACATAAGAGTGGAAAAGCACTTGACTTATCCAAGTTATCAATTCGCTATTACTACACATCAGATGGAACTGAAAAAGAAACGGTATGGTGTGATAACACGTCAATGACATACAACAAAGCTCCTTGGTATGTAAGCTATACGGGTATTAGTAAAGGAAATGTAGTAAAGATGAGTGATAAAACGAGTCTTTCGGATAGTTATATTGAAATCACATTTAATTCTTCGGATACGTTAGAAGAAGGTGCTGTTTTAAATGTTGCAACTAGAACTGCCAAGGATAATTGGAGCAATTATGATCAAAGTAACGATTATTCCTATGGGGATAGTGAAAAGGTAGCAGTGTATTACGATGGTATATTAATTTCTGGAATAGAACCATAGAAAAAGGCTAGGGAATATGATAGGGATAGGGATTTGTGATACTGATTTGATTTTTGTTGAAAATCTTCAAAGAATACTCAAGGAATATTTTGGTGAGCAATTCGTAAAATATTCGATTACTACTTATTACTGTGAAAGTGATTTGTTAATTTGTAATCTGGAAGAATTTGATCTTTTCTTCTTAGAGGTTGTATTTGATAAAGGGAATGATGGTATTGAGTTAGCGAGGAAGATAAGAGAACAAAACCAGACTGCAGAGATTGTATTTATTACATATCGTTTGGATAAAGCGTATCAAGCTTTTGAAGTAAATGCACTTCGATATCTACCAAAACCACTAGAGAAAGAGGGACTAATCAGGACGTTGGAATTATTTTTAAAAAACAGAAAAGAAAAATCTTCAAAATTAATTATCTTAAATCAAGGACAGAAGTTTTTAAACATACCTTATTCAAAGATAGTATATTTTGAAACATTGGATCGAAAGTTAAAAGTAATTACAACAAACAAAACATATATAGTAGATAATAAAATCAATGAAATTGAGCAAAGACTAGAAGATTGTGAATTCTTTCGAATTCACAAATCGTATCTAATTAATCTTGCTTATGTCAAAGAACATGATCGTTCAACTGTGACCTTGCTTAATGGAGATGTTGCTTACATAAGTAGGTTAAAAACCAAACAGTTTAAAGAAAAGTATCAAGTTTTTATTCAATCACGTACTTCATTATTCCATTTGCAACACCGTCCTCTGTAACAGAGTCTGTGATTTTTTTTGCAAAGGATTTAACGTAGTCAGTAGCATTATCCATAGCAATACCACATCCAACAGTAGATAACATTTCGATGTCATTCTCACCATCACCAAATGCATAACTACATTCGATTGGTATGTTAAGGTATTCTAGTGTTTTTAAGATTGCGGTAGCTTTCGTATTTTTCCTGTTATATATCTCGAATAGACGTGGATCAATACTTTTAAAGCTACCGTATTCTTCATAACTATCAATAATATCCAAACATTGTTTGGCTATATCACCATTAGGGCATAATGCTTCAATCTTCAATATGCCTATATCATCTGATGGGAGAGTACGTTTCATATAACTTGTTGGAATACCTATTTCTTTGTAGAATTCATAGAATTCAGTTGACTGCTCTGGAATATAGGAATATTCTGAGCTTTCTAAAATATATTGGATATCTCGATTATTGAACTCATCGAGCATTCTTCTATAAAAGTTATCATCAAATGGACTTTCATAAATCGTAGAATCATTAATCATTATATGTGCACCATTAGCAAGAATAAAGCCATCAAATCCAAATGATTTTAAATTCTCATCTATAAAGGCAAATGGTCTGCCGGATGCTATAAAAGTATAATGACCTTGTGCCCTAAGCGTCTTAATTGCTTCTTTTACCTTATCTGACATAGTATGTTGGTTATTCATACAGTTAATAAGTGTCCCGTCGATATCAAAAAATATTGCCTTCTTCATGTTGTCCTCCTAAGTAGAGAAAATTGTTATCTTAAAGTACAATTGTACAGTGCTATTCTATATTGAATAGTACGGTTTGTCAAAACAATTCCCACAAGATGAATGCCTTATTAAATAAGGATTAGTCATTAAAATGAATTAGAATAATTATACAATTAAGAATTCGCTTAATTTATTTTTCCATGATTGACTAAATTCGGTTTTGGAAGTAAGATAATAAAATTGACAATTTAGGGAAGTTTTGACACCTAAATCCTTAGAGACTAAAGAGTGTGAAAGGAGAACTTTAATGGATATTGTTACAGTTATTAGTCTTATATTTTCTTTTATAGCATTAGTGGTAGCATTTGTATTAGAAGGCGGAGTTTTAGGAGCTTTATTAGAACCAACTGCGGCATTAATTGTTTTTGGAGGAACGTTTGGTGCTATTGGAATGTCATTCGCTGCTAAGGATTTAGCGAAAATACCAAATTTATTGAGGATAGCATTTAAAAAGGAGAAACAAGATAGAACAGAGTTACTTACATATTTCGGAGATGTATCCACGATGGTTAGAAAAGAGGGCCTTCTTTCATTAGAAGGTAAGCTTAATAATGAGCAGAGTATGGATCCATTTTTGGTATCGGGTCTTCAGATGGTGGTAGATGGAATTGATGTTGATGAAGTTAGAGAGACGTTAGAAAGTAGAATTGAGAATATGCAACAACGACATGCAAAAGGAATTGGTATATTCGAAGCAGCAGGTGGATATGCACCTACAATGGGGGTACTAGGTACAGTTATGGGATTAGTTCACGTTCTAGGTGATTTAAGTAATCCTAATGAACTAGGTGGAAAGATAGCGGTAGCATTCATAGCAACTTTGTATGGAGTTGGTTCGGCTAATCTAATATGGCTTCCTATTGGAACGAAATTGAAGGAACTTGATGCGGATGAAACTATTACAAAATATATGATGCTAGATGGTATTACAATGATACAAAAAGGTAGCAACCCAACATTAATAGCAGAGCGTTTGGAGGGATACTTAGATTATGAAAATGCGAAAGAAGCACGAGGGAAATAGTGAACGTTGGTTATTGACATATTCGGATTTAATAACACTGTTGATGATTCTTTTTGTATTGCTATATGCTATTAGTAATGTAAATCAATCAAAATATGATCAACTTGCAGATTCTCTTAGTGAATCATTTGGTACAAAATCAAATTCAAGTGGTCTGAATGGCTCGGACTCTGTATTACCAGGTGCTGAGAGTGTATTACCAGGCGGGGGAGAAATTCTGCCTGAAGGTGATAGCGAGTCATCTACGGAACAATCAACAGGTCAAGCAGGTGTAGATCAGTCAGCAAATCAAACACAGACTGGTTCAAAGGATCAGATGGAATCACTAAATAATGACATTAACAAAATAATTTCCGAGAATAACTTGGGACAAGATATCAGTACGAGTCATTATGAGGATGGTTTAATAATTACATTTCCAAGTAGTGTGTTCTTTGATAGTGGAAATGCCATATTAAATGATAACATGAAGCGAGCACTTGATATAATTGCTAATAAATTGAATGAGATTGATAATGATATTCTAGTAAAGGGATATACAGATAATGTACCAATTAAGGATAGTACGTTTTCATCAAACTGGCAGTTGTCAGCTGTAAGGGCAGCCAATGTAGTTGAGTATCTTGTAGAGAATAATAAAGTCGCAAGTACACGTTTAATGGCTGTAGGTTGTGGTGAGAATGACCCAATTGCATCCAATGATACGATGGAAGGGCGAAATAAAAATCGACGTATTGAGATGGTTATATTATCAAAAGCGAATAAAAATAATAAAACGTGAAATAATAATATATAAGTAAAGTTATATAACTCTTTATAGGAAAAGATGAAAGAGCAAAGATATTTGCGGATTATACAGTAATATAATCCACAAATATCTTTTTTGATTTTATGATATATAAATTAAAATGTAGAGAGGATAATGCAACATGGAATGGTTTAAAGATAAAAAAAGAGTAAGTGGAGATATTTTATGGGAATGTATTGGTAGTTTCTTAATAGCAATTGCACTTTATAATTTTGCCTTAAATGCAAAATTTCCAATGACAGGTTTTTCTGGTATTGCGCTGATATTCTATCGCCTTTTTCAAGCTCCAATTGGTATAACAACCATTATTCTCAATATACCAGTAGCATTTCTATGTTATCGTTTAATAGGTAAAGATTTTATGATACGATCAGTGCGTTGTATGGTGATCTCTTCTTTAATGATAGATTATCTAGCCCCTTTACTACCATTATACAATGGAAATAGAATGTTATCTGCTTTAGTAACTGGTACCTTAGGTGGAATAGGGTATGCAGTTATTTATATGCGTAATTCTTCTACTGGTGGTGCCGACTTCATAATTATGGCTATGAAGGCAATCAGACCACATATGAAATTAGGTACTATTGCATTCTTAACCGATATCGGAATTATCTTAGTAGGTGGAATTATTTTCAAAGATATGGACGGTATTATATATGGTATGATAATTAATTTCTTATTTGCAGTAGTAGTAGATAGAGTAATGTGCGGTTTGAATTCTAGTAAAATTGCTTTGATTATAACTGAGAGAGGAGAAGAAGTCTGTGACCTTATCGATGAATGTTGTGGACGAGGTTCAACAATACTAGATGGTCGTGGTGGTTACAGGAAGAGAAATAAACAGGTTGTGATGGTTGCTTGTAATTCAAAGGAGATGTATCAAGTTGAAAAATCAGTTAAAAAACTTGATGAAGATGTATTTATAATAGTTATGGATGCTAATGAAATACATGGTGAAGGATTCCGAGTGTTTGGATAAAGATGATTTGGGTAATTATTACAAGTGGTATATTATGATTTGTGTCTTATATGAACAAAATTTTAAAATTTATCTTGAGATTTTAATAAATATGTGCTAAAATGATTTTAAATTAAATAACAGTATTAGATTGTGACTGGTAAAGCAGGCAAGACTAACTTATAGAACAGAATTTTTCTATGGAGTTGGTCTACTTTTATTTGTTGGGAATTAATGTGAATGATTCGCGAAGGTTGGTCTCTGTTTGTTGTTTTGCTAGTGGGAGGAAGGCAATGTGTATAGAATTACAAAGCTGATTAATAATAATGTAGTATGTTCTAACGATGCAGAAGGCAATGAGGTTATTTTGCGAGGATTAGGCATTGGTTTCCAAAAAAAGGTTAATGATAGTATTGAAGATGATAAAGTAGAGAAAATCTATAAGATGGAGAATAAAGCAACATCTAATAAACTTCAAGAATTATTAGCCGATATACCAATAGAATACATTACAGTTTGCACTGAAATTATAGAATATGCAACGAAGAAACTGAACAAAAAGTTGAATGATAATATCTATATTACTTTAACAGATCATATTAGTTTTGCGATTACTAGAAAAGGAAATAAGTTAGAGTATCGTAATGTATTATTAACTGAGATTAAAACCTTCTATGAAGCAGAATATGAGATAGGAGTTCAGTCTTTAGAGATAATAAAAGAAAAATTAGGCGTTGAATTATCTTATGACGAAGCGGGCTTTATAGCTTTACATATCGTCAATGCAGAACTTGACACCAATATGGGAAATATGGTCAAGATAACGGAACTTATCCAGATGATAGTAGATCTTATTCGAGATTACTATGGTAAACCTCTTGATGAAGATTCGTTTAATTATACTAGGTTTATTACACATCTCAAATTTTTTGGACAACGTTTATTCAACAATAAGGTTGTTGAAGATGATGATGAAGAATTCAGAAGTTTAGTTAAGGATAGATATCCGGTTGATTACCAATGTGCTGAGAATATCGCTAAATTAGTTTTAGAAAAATATAATAAAAAAGTTACGGAAGAAGAATTAATGTTTCTTACAATACATCTAAGAAGAATGCAGATGTCGTAAGAACACTTCAATGTCCCGGATTGTGACTGGTAAGGCAGGCAAGACCGAAGTAAAGGTATAACATAAGGCAGTAGTGTATGTTATAGTTTTTGCTTTGGTCTTTTTTTATAATTAAATCAATATTGTTTAATTAATTTAAAGGGTTGTTGAAATGGTTTGATTATTTCTAGCCATTTTATCATACATTAATTTGTAAATAGGAGAGGTGTATTCTTGAATAGTTACAAATTATACAAGAACATAAGAAAGGTAAGAAAAACAATGAAAGACAAAATTTTTGGTGTTTTACAAAGAGTTGGAAGATCCTTCATGTTACCAATTGCAATTCTGCCAGTAGCAGGTTTGTTTTTAGGAATTGGTGGTTCATTAACGAATGAAACAATGCTAGAAACTTACGGATTGCTAAAGGTTATGGGTGAAGGTACAGTCCTTAATGCAATTTTTACGGTAATGAGTAAAGCTGGAAGTATAGTGTTTGATAACTTGCCATTGCTATTTGCAATGGGTGTTGCCATTGGTATGGCTAAGAAGGAAAAGGAAGTTGCAGCGTTATCTGCAGCGTTAGCATTCTTAATTATGCATGCTTCAATCGGTGCTATGATTGATATTAATGGCGGTACTAAAACATTATTAGAAGGTGCTTCTGCACAAGTACTTGGAATCACTTCATTACAAATGGGTGTTTTTGGTGGTATTATAGTAGGTCTAGGTGTAGCAGCGCTCCACAATAGATTTTATAAGATTGAGTTACCTCAAGTTCTTTCGTTCTTTGGTGGGACAAGATTTGTACCAATCATTAGTACGGTAGTTTATTTAGTAGTTGGTATTGCTATGTACTTTATATGGCCAACAATCCAATCTGGAATCTACCAAGTTGGTGATCTTGTATTACAATCAGGGTATGCAGGTACATGGATATATGGTGTAATGGAAAGAGCGTTAATACCATTTGGTTTACATCATGTATTCTATATGCCATTCTGGCAAACAGCAGTTGGTGGTTCGGCAACGGTAGCTGGTACAGTAGTTGAAGGTGCGCAAAATATCTTCTTTGCGGAACTTGCAGCACCAAACATTACACATTTTAGTGTATCAGCAACAAGATTTATGTCAGGTAAATTCCCACTTATGATCTTTGGTTTACCTGGTGCAGCGCTTGCTATGTACACGACTGCAAAATCAAACAAAAAGAAAGTTGTTGGTGGTTTATTATTATCAGCAGCGTTAACATCAATGTTAACAGGTATTACAGAACCAATTGAATTCACATTCTTATTCGTAGCACCTATTCTTTATGTAATTCACTGTGTACTCGCAGGTTTAGCATACATGTTTATGCATATACTAGGTGTTGGTGTAGGTATGACCTTCTCTGGTGGTTTAATTGATTTATTCTTATTCGGTATCTTACAAGGTAACGGAAAGACAAGTTGGATATATATCGTAATCGTAGGTATTTTCTACTTTATCATTTACTACTTCTTATTCCGTTTCTTAATCTTGAAGTTCAACTTTAAGACTCCGGGACGTGATGATGATACAGAAGAAACAAAACTTTACACAAGAGCAGATGTTAATGCCCGTAAAAATAACACTAGTAAGGAAAGTGGTGCAGTAAGTGCGGCTGATGAAACTTCAGTATTAATTACTAGAGGTTTAGGTGGTAAAGCAAACATCAGCGATTTAGATTGCTGTGCAACAAGATTACGTACAACGGTATATGATGCTTCATTAGTTGACGAGCAAACGCTTAAAGCAAGTGGTGCAGCTGGTGTTATTAAAAAAGGTAATGGTATCCAAGTAATTTACGGACCAAAAGTAACAGTTATTAAATCTAACTTAGAAGATTTCTTACACACTCCTGAGAGTGATCATGTAATGGAACATAAAGCTCCTGTATCTACAGAAGCAGCTACTAAGAAAGAAGAAAATAAAAAATCAGGAAATACGGAAACTGTAATCTATTCACCTTTAGAAGGAAAAGTTATGTCACTAAAAGAAGTTGGTGACGGTGTATTTTCAGAAGAATTATTAGGGAAAGGTATTGCCGTTGAACCAAGTAATGGTACTGTTAAAGCTCCATTTGATGGTGAAGTTATGATGGTATTTGATACAAAACATGCAATAGGATTACGTTCTGATTCAGGTGTAGAAGTTCTTATCCATATCGGTATTGATACTGTTCAAATGAATGGAAAACCTTTCGAAGTTAAAGTAGAAAGTGGACAAAAAGTAAGCAAAGGCGATATTCTTGTTAAAGCGGATCTTAAAGCTATCACTGATGCAGGTTATCGTACAGTTACACCAGTTATTGTATCAAACACTGAGAACTACGAAGATATAGTTACTACAGCTACAGGTAAAGTAACATTTGGTGATGGGCTTGTCAAAGTAAAGTAATATTGGTACAATATTAATATAAGCAAATTAGGGATTAAACGCATATTCCCTAATTTGTTTAGTTAGATAGAAAGGAATTAAGAGTATGAAACAATTTAATTATGTTATTACAGATGAAGCAGGAATTCATGCTAGACCAGCAGGGCTTCTAGTTAAAGAAGCAAAGAACTATAGTTCAAAAATCACTCTTGAATCAGAAGGAAAATCTGCAGAAGCAACTAAGTTATTAGCAATCATGGGAATGGGAGTTAAGAACGGAACTACTATTACAGTAAAAGTTGACGGAGAAGATGAAGATAAAGCATGCGCAGAAATGGAAGCTTTCTTCAAAGCTAATTTCTAAGAAAGTAAGGAGTTATTTATGCAACAATTTAGTGGAAAGTCTATCTTTAAAGGGGTAGCAATAGGAAAGATTTATTTCTATTCCAAAGGTGAGCAGCAAGTTAAGAGATATAAAATAGAGGATGCTGCGGCGGAAATCCTACGCTATAAAAATGCAAAAGAGCAAGCAATTAAAGAACTAACAAAACTTTACGAAAAAGCACTTAAAGAAGTTGGCGAAGGAAATGCTGAAATCTTTAATGTTCATATTATGATGTTAGAAGATGAAGACTATAATGATTCAGTTACCAATATTATGGAGAACCAATTAATGAATGCAGAATATGCGGTAGCTAGAACTTCAGATAATTTCTATGAAATGTTCTCAAACATGGAAGATGATTATTTCAAAGCAAGAGCATTCGATATCAAGGATATCTCGGAACGTGTTATTTCAATTTTAAATGGCACTAATACAGGCAGTGATATTGGTGATGAACCAGTTATCATTGTTGCCAATGATTTGGCTCCAAGTGAGACAGTACAGATGGATAAGGAAAAACTCCTAGCGTTCGTAACAGAGCTAGGATCTTCAAATTCACATACTGCAATCCTTGCAAGAACTATGAATATTCCAGCTTTAATTGGCGTAGAGATTAGTGAATCATGGAATGGAAAGATGGCTATCGTAGATGGCTATACTGGAACCTTTTTAATTGATCCAGAAGAAGATATACTTAATAAATACAAAGCGAAAAAAGAAGAAGAAGAGAACAACAGAAAGTTACTACAAGAACTAAAAGGAAAAGAAAATGTTACATTAAGTGGACAAAAGATTAATATCTATGCCAACATTGGTAATGTAACAGATCTTGCAGCTGTACTTCAAAACGATGCAGGTGGTATCGGATTATTCAGAAGTGAGTTCTTATACTTGGAATCCGATCATTTCCCAACAGAAGAAGAACAATTCCATGTATACAAGCAAGTTGCAGAAACTATGGCTGGTAAGAAAGTAATTATCCGTACATTAGACATCGGTGCAGATAAGCAAGTAGATTACCTTAACCTTGGTAATGAAGATAATCCAGCAATGGGATATCGTGCTATTAGAATCTGTCTTAATGAGCCAGAAATCTTCAAAACTCAACTTAGAGCCATTCTTCGTGCAAGTGCATTTGGTAACATTTCAATTATGTTCCCAATGATTATCTCGGTAGATGAGGTTATTCAAATTAAGAAGATTGTGGAAGAAGTGAAGAAGGAATTAGATTCTGTTGGTATTGAATATGGTGAAGTAGAACTTGGCATCATGATTGAAACACCAGCAGCGGCACTTATTAGTGATTTATTAGCGAAGGAAGTTGATTTCTTCAGTATCGGTACGAATGATTTAACACAATACACGTTAGCGATTGACCGTCAAAATGCAAAACTAGATCCAATCTATAATCCACATCATGAAGCAGTATTACGTCTAATCCAAATGGTAGTTGATAATGCTCATAAAGAAGGAATCTGGGCTGGTATTTGTGGTGAGTTAGGTGCTGACTTATCATTAACAAAACGTTTCCTTGAAATGGGACTAGATGAATTATCTGTTTCACCAACCTTTGTATTACCTGTTAGAAAAGTAGTAAGAGAAACAGAATAAAATATAATTGAAAAACAATCTCAAAAGTTAAATACTTATGGCGATATATTCCTATATGCTATAGGC
>NZ_CBDLAM010000085.1:0-15979 GCF_965301125.1 Anaerosporobacter sp.
ACCAGTTCAACAACACCAAGACCATCTTCCTCCTTTACAAACCCTTTTATTACGTTAATTATTTCATTCTTCAAATTTCGTCCACCTTTCTTTTACATCTGCATAAATGCAGGTACCATAATAATAATAAGTACAATAAATAGCATTAAAACCATCGGTCCTAATAATTTGGTTCCAGCCTCTTCTCCAAGTCTTTTTGCTACCTCTTTTCTTTCTTCAAATGCTTGTACTGCCTCATACTCTAATAACTGTAGCAAATCTGCTGTACCTCGCTTCATATTCTGTACCAACAAAGAACTTAATTTCATATATGGCACTAACTGTACTCTTCTACCAAAGCGATCAAAGGCTTCTATCTCCGTAACACCATTTTGTATTTCATTATAAGTAGCAACCATTTCTTCATAAACATATCGTTTATTGTTAGACGTTTTATTAATTTCAAATTTATTCTCATAATCCAAACACATTTTTCCCCATGCATTTTTAGTAGTCATCCCCGCACCCACAAGTAATACTAACTTATTAATAATATCTGGATAGTCGAGAAGCATCTGTCGATTTCGCTTCTTCTTTTCCTTCTCTAGCTGTGTATAACCCCCAACGCCTATACATATCACCGCTATAGCCCCCAGTAGAATTAGTATATTTCTATCCTTACTATTGTTGTCTGAATACGTTAACGATTGATTCTCAATTACCTCCGGAAGTTTAAGATATTCACTTTCAGGATCTTCTACTTGACTGTTATGTACAGCCTCTTCTAATTGCTTAAGCAGCTTTTCCTCTTTTGTTTTTTCTTTTGGAAAAACTACCATGTTAATTGGATACAAAATCTTCGTATCATAATAATCTAATGTTGCAGTCATCGTTACTAGGATTCCTTCTACCTCCTCCTCGCTGATTGTAATTTTTCCAGAATTACTTACGACCCCCTTCTGATCCAACCCCCATGAGACATCAACCTGCAGATCAGGAATTTTAGCTATTAAATATAAGGGTTCTGTAACATGTTCATAGGAAACATTGTCACCTAGAACCACTTTATCAAGATAAACTTTTGCCTTTTCCATAACTTGATTTATCTCATCCTCTTGTGTGTAATGCCTCTCATGTAACTCAACTTGTACATTCCGTTTCCTCTCGTTAATTCCAACATCCACTGAAACCGTCGTCTCATCTTCACCATAATAGGGCCTTTTAATATAATAGGAATCTTGTATTAGACTTGTCTTTGATAAAATTGATAGAATAGATATAGAATTGATACAGAAAATTAATACTATTATTGCAGATAATAGTTTACATATATGAAGCATTGTTCTTTCCTTGGGATCTTCTCTTACATGGATGCATTGCATAGATTCATATACTTTTTCATAGCATTTCTTCCCTATACTTAACCGACATATTTGATGGAGTATGAACATACTAGAAGGATACAAATGTATCAAACCTTTTGGATTACCTTCTGAATTATTAACTAGTTTCTGAATCTCCTCCTTTTGATACTGTGAAGTCACTAGAATTAATACTATAAGACTTATAATAATACTAGAATTAATTAATAGAATAATCATTCCCCCTTTTCCAACTTAGAATACTAACTATTATTTTCAATCTATACCTCTATAGCTAGAATACGATTCATTAGAGTAAAACCGACAATATAGATTACTAGTGAGACAGTCATCACAAGTATGCCTTTTATATTATGGTAAAGAGGATCCAAAAAACCAGGTGAAGAGATTTTCATATAAAGGATAATGCCGATTGGTATAACTGCCATGATATTTGCTTCAAACTTTTTCGAAGACATCATGGTAATAATCTCTCTGGTTACTTCAACCTTATCTCCAATCATTCTACTTGTAGAACGTAGTATCTTAACTAAATCGCCTCCTGTTCTTTTTGCTATAGCAAATACTTCTGATAAATTCTTAATATCATCAACTGTGCTCCTCCTAGCGAAATCCTCCAAGGCATTCTGGGCTGGAATATTCATCTGTATCTGATATACAATATATTCAAATTCTTGAATAATCATAGTTTCATCCACATAGAGAAGCCTAAGATCCTTTATAGCTTGAACGAAAGCGTTCTCAACAGAATATCCTGTACTTAGTGCTGCTACTAATGCTTGAACACCTTCTCGAAATTGTAGGGTTAACTCCCATTTTCTTTCCCTACACTTCTTTTTACATTGATACTTAACATAGAAATAAGTAAGTGGGCTACATATAAGAATACTTATTATACTCTGATAGAAAATCCATAAAACCAAACTTACTACTATTAATCCTTGTATATAACATTTTATCTTCTCCTGACCACTCATGATATATACACTATAGTTAACCGGATCCCACTCTTTCTGCTTTGTCATCTTCTTATCAACTCCCCATTAAAGTTCTCATCATATTCGTAATTCTCATCATATTCAGAGTTATCTAAAACTTGTAAACCAGCTCGGCTAAGCTTCTCTGTACTAATTAAACCATTCTTTGTCCTTTCTAGCTTTCCCAGTTCTTTTGCCTCTTTATCTTCATTCATAATAAATTGGTATAAGGGATTAACTATGATTTCCTCTCCGGAAACCTCTAATATTTCACTAATCTCTAAAACCTTCCTCGACTTATCTCGTAGTCTTCCAAGATGGACAATTATATCAATTGCTGAACTTATCTGCTTCCTAATTGCCTGTACTGGCATATCCACACCTTGTAAAACTAAAGCCTCCAATCGATTAAGCATATCCTTTACCGAATTGGCATGTCCAGTAGATAGACTTCCATCATGCCCAGTATTGTAGGCTGCTAATAAATCAATCGCTGCAGAATCTCGAATCTCTCCTACCACGATTCTGTCAGGTCTCATTCTCAAGCTAGATTTTATTAAATCTCTTATGGTAATCGCATTCTTACCTTCAACATTAACATTCCTACATTCAAGTCGTACAAGGTTTGCAATACTTCTAATCTGTAGTTCTGCAGAATCCTCTATTGTTATTATCCGCTCATCCGCTGGTATGTAATTAGAAAGGGCATTGAGAAATGTTGTTTTACCAGACCCGGTTCCTCCAGATATAAATATATTATACTTTGCCTTAACCAGTGTCTGTAGGAAAGTGTCCACCTCCGGAGTTAGCGCTCCTAGTCGAATTAGTTCTTCCATCGTAATAGGTTTCTCAGGGAATTTACGAATCGTAAGTATTGGCCCATCTAATGCAATTGGAGGTAAAACTACATTAACTCTGGAACCATCTAGCAATCTAGCATCTACAATTGGCGATGACTCATTGACAATACGATTTGTTTCCGAAACAATCGTTTGGATTACATCTTGAAGACGGCTATCCGACTCAAACTCCTGATCACACTTTGTAATGGCTCCTTGCCTCTCAATAAAAATATTCTTTGCCCCATTGATCATAATCTCCGTAACAGTAACATCATCAACTAATTCCTGCAATACATCTAACCTTCTTAAGGAATTGTATAACTCTTTTCGAAGCCGCACCTTTTGTTCAATGGTGATAAATGTGACTTCACCAAAACTTAAAATCTCTTGGTCAATTAACTTTACCAGCTGTTCATCTTCTAGTTCCCTTTGAGATGTAATTACTTTCATTATATTTTGTTTTATAGTTGCTTTTATCTCTGAAAAGATGCTACCTTCATCAAGTTTACTCTTTTCCACATTTCCACCCATGCCTATCGTAAATTTAACCTTCCCCTCTATTTCTACTAAAAAATCTATGCACACGTCCTATAAAATTCTATGGATTTATCCACACAATTAACTGTTTATTAACGGTTCTATGTACATATTTAGTTGATTATCCTCGAGAATAATTTCTCTAAAATCTTTGTGACTGAATTGGTTTGTATCTATAAAAGGTAATTCCTTCACTTCCTTATTAGGGATAATACCTTTTGCTATAAGCATATCAAGTAGTATTGTATTTTGTGTATTGTAACGTTCTACATTAACTTGCTCTATATAAATGGCATTTGATTTATTCAATACCACCTCCTCGACTGGAGTAATCTGCTTCATGCATATAACCATCTTTGTACAACCAAATTCCTCTTTCGCCTCCTCCATTATTTGATTCATGTCTTTTGACTCCATTGATATAATATCCGAATAATGATCTACTTGTGGAATGTATACTATATTACCTACCATTCTATAAGTCTGTTGTGTACTAAGAACTGACTTTTCTCCTTGGCGATAATAATATAGAATATCACTGAAACCCTTTTGATGATCCACCCACAGAATTTTCTCCAAACAACAAAATGGATTGAGGTTCATGTATAAGGTCTTCTCCTCTTTACTTATGTATTTCGCAATTGCCAAAGCCATAGCTGCCGCGCTAATGGAACCTGTAGGTGATAAGATACTTATGAGTTGATGGTCTAATTCTTCTTTTCCTTTCTCTATTTGATTCTGACGACCTGCTACTAATCTTTTATTAACGCTACTAAGGATATTCTTTGCAGATTGATATTTATAAATCATATCGAGACCATTGGCATTATCACTTTCTTCAACTAACTCAATAATAGGAATATCCGCCCGAATGAGGTCTTCTATCACCATAGAACTTACCAAATGACCTATTATGGCAATACTAACCCTGTTTTGCCTAATATAATTAAGAAACATTGGCACATCAGTAAAGGCTTGAATCAGACTCATATTTGAATTGCATGTTCTAATATACCTAGATAATACCGTTACATAAGTAACATCATTGTCCAGAATAACCAAACATCTATTGATATAACTCACCTCCAATTATTAGAATAGTGCTCAGTAAGATCGGTAATGAAAAATGAATAACATTTTTTTCTTGACTTGAGATACTATCATAAGGAACAACTTTTTTAAGATAATACGTTTGGGTAATATATGTTGCAAGAGATTGCAACTGAAGACGAAAGATGTGTTGTCGTAATACTTTAATGATCGAAAAAACACCACCTATTAGGAAGGCTACAACAATAACATGTATCCCTTGCCTTATTCCAATAAAACAACTAATCATTGCAAAAAGTTTAATATCCCCTGCACCAATGGCTCGAATATAATAGATAGGCAAAAAAGTAATACATACTATTAATAAAATACTAAAACAATGTAATATGGATAAAAAAGATCCTTTAAGAATTTGAAAAAAAAGATTGAGAGCCAAACCACTTAGAATAAGCTTGTTTGGAATTCGATATGCCTTGAAATCTGACATAGTAGCAACTACTAATAGAATAATAAGAACTATATATTCAATGATAAGATAATCACCTCCACATTAGTTCCTTATAAGCACCTCTGTATTCCATATATTAACTTTTATTTTTCACTTTGTCAACCATTTTTTGTAATTTTTTATATTTATTAAGGCAGGGAATCATCCCCTGCCTTATACAATTTACCATTTTCCTGCAATTTAGCACTTCCAAACCCTATTACCCTCATCCCCTAACATTATAATAAACCATAATAGCATATAGCATTAATATTCCAGGCGTACCTAACAAGCCTATGGACGCTATATTAATCTCATTAATACCTGGTACCTGCTTTACTCCAAAGTTCACTAGTACACTGTTAATACAATATAGTAAAACAACACCTAATAAGGCACGGAATACAAAATTAACAAGCCACTCTATCTTTTTCATACCTACCTCCAATGCTATAAACAAGTCCTCATACTAAAATATATTTATGTTTTCCAATTTTATTCAAATAATTAGAATAAAATTACAATTAATATACTATAATATATAGAGTAGTATTTACTCATTTATCATGTAATTTAAAGGTAGGTGCAAAAATTGAAGAAAAAATCTAAATTAAGACGAAAAGAAGAAGAACTTCTTCGTCTTGAGATTAGTAGAGCAAAATTAGCATTAGAATCCGCCTATTCTAATTTTGAGAATGTTGTTGATCCTGATTTAATAGATTGCTACATTTATGAAGTAAATGCGGTACAAAAGAGGTACAAGTATTTATTAAAGCAGGCAAAACTATTATCAGACGAGAACATAGCAGAACAAATTATATAAACAAATAAACCCGAAAGCGCCTTGGACAAGTATCCAAAGCGCTTTCTTAGCATGCATATTTTATTCAGAGAGACAGTTTTGTCTCAAGAATAGCGACATTATAATTATAAATGGAATTACCTACTTTAAAATAACAATAGAATATGGAGGCATTGTTAATGTGTCTCCTTCAAGCGTAACTGCGGAACCATCTGTAGACAAATATCCACGAATTCCTTCTAGGCTCAACCCTGAATCGGTTAACTTCACAGAAGTCTCTGTCTCCGAAAAATTATACAAAATTGCAATCGTACTATCTTCATACGTTCTTGTAATAGCCGCTACCTCTCCTTGATTAAGCGCATCAATTACTTTCGTTGTTCCACGTGCTATCTCCGGATTTTCATTTCTAAGACGTACGGCACGTTTATAATAATTGTAGATCGATAATGGATCATCTACTTGATCCTCATAACTACCAAAATTATGTGTAACAGTTTCCATGTCCGGAGGCCCGTATGACATTCCTGACAAATTAGAAGTAGACCAATACATCGGTGCACGTTTATTCTCATCACGTCCGCTACCACTCATTCCAAGCTCTTCTCCATAATAGATAAAACTATTACCAGACATCATAAGATTCATTCCTGCAGCCATCTTAATCTTATTCGCATCATAATTAAAATACCCTGCAGCTCTGGCTGTATCATGATTTGTAAAGAAAGAAGCATCAATTGCATTCTCATTGAAGGATTGGAACCTATCTTGAACTGTTACCATTGCCGTACCAAAACTACTACCTGAATCATCTTCCCCTGTGTAATTAAGTGTTTTTACGATTTTACCTTGTTCTTGTGCAAATGGGAAGTTAAATAGACTATCAATCCCACTCTTATAATACTGAGACATAGTTCCAAAAGAATCCCAAACCTCAGCAACTAAATAATTATCCTTATTGATTCCTTTTACATAGTCAGTAACCCATTTTAGCACTTCTACATTCTTATCCGTATTACCAGAATAGAACTCTTTTGCTGCATCTAGACGGAATCCACCTACTCCCATATCAAGCCAATACTTCATAATATCTTCAAAGTTACTTCTTAGCTTGGTATCAGCAAGATTTAAATCTGGCATCTGATCCCAAAAAACAGCTTCATAATACCAATCTCCTTGGCCTGTTGAGTAATATTCACCGCTCGCTGGTTTTCCTTCTACAAAATTATAATACTTACAATATGGATTATGTTCTCTACATAAATCTTTTTCTGTACAAGTTTCTTGTCCACATGGTTCAATACCTAAACTCTTAATAGCAGATTCAAACCACTCATTCTGAGTAGATGTGTGATTGATCACCAAGTCAATAATGACCTTAATTCCACGTTTATTACACTCCTCTATTAAGTTCTTAAAGTCGTCTAAAGTTCCATACTCTTTGTCAATACCATAATAATCTATTACATCATACTTATGATACGTTGTGGATGGCATAATCGGCATTAACCATATTCCGTTAATCCCCAGATCTGAATCTGTTGTATCATCCCCATCATTAAGGTAATCTAACTTAGAAATCAACCCTTTAATATCTCCTATTCCATCTCCATCGCTATCATAGTAGGAGTATAGAAATATCTCATAATAGGTTCTATAGATATCATCGATTACATTTAGTTCTTGATTATACATATATTTTGCGGACTTACCTTCTTCTTTTGAGGTTTCATCCTTAGATTTGGAAGAGCAACTACTACATACTAACGTACATATTACAAGCACAATCGACAATATTTTTTTGCTATTCATAAATACTTCCCCTTCTCCTTGCATTTGTATTGTCTACTGACCAAAAAAGGCTGGCCAAAAGACTTTCATCTTTCTGCCAGCCTCAAAGCATCTTATCTTATAAAGCTTAACCTTTTACAGAACCACCCGTAGCACCTTCTACATAATACTTCTGCATTGAAATAAATAATGCTGCAATTGGAATTGATACAAGAACGGAACCTGCCGCATACCTTGTGAACCAATCATTAATAAATTCTCTCTCTAACATCTTGAATAAACCAAGCGCTACTGTGTACTTATCATAGTTATCACCCATAATAACACTTACGAAGATGTAATCCATCCATGGTGCCATAAAACTAGTTAATACAGTATATACGATAATTGATTTTGACAGTGGTATTGTTAACTTCGTAAATACTTGAAACTTAGTAGCTCCATCAATCCAAGCTGCTTCATCAATTGCTTTAGGAACCGTATCAAAGAAACCTTTGGCTACATAGAATCCTAGACCAGCTCCACCAGAATATACAAGAACTAAAGCTACTAGTGATTGTGTTAAACCAATTCCTTTTAAGATGTAGTAAACAGCAATCATTGACATAAATCCAGGGAACATACCAAGAATTAAGGCAATATTCATAAGTGGTTTTCTCATTTTGAATCTTAATCTAGACATTACGTATGAAGTAGCTAATACATAAAGTGTTGAGATTAAACATGAGCAAACAGCAACTATAAAAGTATTAGCAAACCACTTTGCAAAATAAAATTGATTTGTTTCTGTAAATAATCGCTTGTAATTATCAAGCGTATATCCTTTAGGAAAGAAATAAGGTGTATACGTACCTGTCTCAGCACGGAATGATGTTAATATAACCCACACGATAGGTACTAACCATATAACCGATAACACGATGAGGACTAGATACGAGAAAAAATTAGCTGTCTTTTTTGCTTTTGACATTGATCTTTGTTTTTTACTCATTATTGGAACTCCTCCTCACTCTTATAGGCTGATGTTCTTCTATAAGCAATTAGTGAAATTATTGCAGAAAGAACAAACACTAAGATACCGATTGTTGCAGCAAAGGAATAATCCTTTCGATTAACCGTTAACTTATATAGCCACGTAACAAGTAAATCTGTTTTACCTGCCTGATAATAATCAAGCGACGCGGGGTTACCCGTCGTTAGCAAGTATATAACATTAAAGTTATTAATGTTACCTATGAATTGTTGTATTAGATATGGACCTGTTACAAATAATACATATGGTAACGTAATCTTAACAAACATAACAACCGGTGAGGCACCGTCAATCTTAGCAGACTCATAAAGATCTTCAGGGATATTCATGAGTATACCTGTTGTAATTAACATTGTATATGGCACACCTATCCACAGGTTAACAACAAGTACTGTAACCCTTGCCCACGTTGTCTGTGTTAAGAATGGAATATATGATGATATTAAGCCTGCACTTTCTAGCATCCCATTAATAGGACCTTTATCTGCAAGCATATTTCTCATAATTAGTAATGATACGAATTGTGGGACTGCGATTGATAATACGAAAATTGTTCTCCACAATCCTTTAAATTTAACGCCTTTACGGTTAATTAGCATCGCTAATAACATACCAAATATATAGTTAAGTCCTGTGGCAAATACTGCCCAAATAAGTGTCCAGCCCAGTACTGGCCAGAATGTTTTAGAAATTGTTTGCCCTGAGAATAATACTGTTTGGAAGTTTTTAAGCCCGACCCAAGTAAATAGGTTTCCTGGTGGCTGATGTCCATTATCAAAATTGGTAAATGCAATTAAAATCATGAAAACCAAAGGTAGTACAGTAAAAATTAAAACCCCCATCATCGGGAAGAATAATAATGTTTTATGAAGCTTTGAATCAAAGTGTGCTTTGATATCATCGATAAAAGAAGGTAACTTTTGTCCTTTTTCTTTTATTTGTTGAGCTTCATATGCAGCTTTAACATTACCTTTCCATACAACGAAAAATACTGCTAAAACAAATAATGCAACAACTCCGTAAAGTAACATTAACATAGAGTTATCACCTTGAACCACTTTTACATAAGGAGGTTCAGATAATATGACCTGTTCTTGTGTCTTTGTTCCAAGGGTACGAATACCTGATAAAGCAGTTGCACCTGCCATAACCATATAGAAAATAAATCCGAGTTCCATGGAAAGGAATAATAAACCCTTAATAATTTGTCCTCTAACAAGGTTTGATAAACCCATTATGAAAAACGATAATTTAGTATAGATATCGCCCTCTTTAAATGCGCGGCCAATGAACTTAAAAATATTATCAGACTTCGTTTTTTTATTCTTGTTCACAACTTTGCCTCCTTTATCTCTTGATAAAATATGCTGTGCTAAATAGACTCTTTTACTTCAATCAAGTACCCGCTATAGATTAACGGGTACTTGACTAGAAATTATTAACCTTAGTTTAACGTAGCAAGTATATTTGTTACAAAATCATCTAATTTAGATTGTAAGTTATCCTCTGTTATAGATCCATCCATTAATCCAGTACCAAATGCTTCAGCTGGTGACCAGTAATTTCCTGATTGAGGAATTGAAGTTTGTAATGTTGAAAATTGAATTTGTGCTGTCATAGCTGCAAGAGCTTGGTTAGAAGATAATGCTTCTGTATCATTTGCTAAAGTTAAGTTAGTTGGACCATAACTGAATTTTTCAAAACGAGTCTTTTGGCATTCTTCTCCTGTTAAGTATTCTGCTAATGCCATAGCAGCTGTTGGGTTCTTAGTTTGTGAGTTTACACCATATAATTTGAAGTTAGCCATACCACCTAATTGAACTGTTTCTCCGTTTGATAATGTAACTGTTGGAAGTGGAGCTGTACCAAAGTTATCTCCTAATGAAGTACTGATAGCTTCAGCATTCCAAGTACCACTTACTGTTGCGCCAAGTGTACCAGCTTCAAAAGCTGCTAATAATAAACCATCATCATGATTAGCAAATTTAGAGTTTTTAGCAAGATTTAATAAATATTCTCCCATTAATAAACCTCTATCATTATTGAAATCACATTGAGTTGCATCTGTTCCATCTGGTCCAAATAATGTACATCCAGCTCCGAAGAAGAATGCTGATAAGTACCAACCATTGTCGATATCATAAGAGAAGTTTGTTACACCTTTTCCTAAATCTTTTGCTAACATAGTATCAAGAGATTTAATTTCGTCTTCAGTGTATTTGCTCTTATCATAGTACATGAAATATGTATCTGAAGATGATGGATATGCATATAATTGTCCATCTACTGTAGAAGCTGCAATTGAGTTTTCAGTATTGTTAGCTATAATTTGATCTGCATTCATAGCTACTGGGAACAAAGCACCAGCCTTAACTAATTCAGCAATTTGGTCAGAAGCGAATGTAAATACATCTGCTGCTACTGCAGGATCTTTTAATATTTCTGTTTTAGCATCTGCTTCAGAAACTACACCAAGTTCAATTTGGATATTATCATCTGGATGAAGTGCTATGAAATCATCACACATTGCTCTAAGTGTTTCTTGTTGATCTTGAGGTCCCCATACTTTTAAAGTAGCGTCTCCAAGTTTAGTTGTTTCAGAAGTATCATCTGTTTTTGTATCATCTGTTGTACCTGCTTCATTAGAAGCTTCTGTTCCAGTTGTAGGTTCTGTGTTTGCATTATTATTGTTTTTCTTGCCACAAGCAGTCAAACTTGATAATGCTAATACAGTAGTTAATGCTAAAGCGATAATTTTTTTCCCTTTTCTCATAATTTCTACCTCTTTCTCCTTTTTTAACCTTATTGGTTAATGATCCGTAACATTCATTACGTCAAAGTTATATATATGCGATAGATAAGTGATAAACCCCCTCTATCACATGACTCCAGGAAGACTAACCTTGCCCCCCTGTTGTCATGAATAAAATATGCTTTGCATATTCATTCCGATAGTTATGTGTTTCTCTACTATTTAACCTTCCAGATATCTACTGCATAATCATTGATTGTTCTATCACTAGAGAATTTACCTGCGTTAGCAGTGTTGATGAAACATTTTCTTCTGAATGCATATGTATCAGAATAATCTTTGTTTGCTTGTAATTTTGCATCAACATATGGTAGTAAATCTTCTAATAAGTAATAGTTATCTGGTTTGTGCCAGCTTGCACCCTTTAATAAGGAATCATATAATTCTTTGAACATTCCTGTTCCATTATCATCAAATGTACCATCAATTAGTGTATCAACGACTCTCTTAATTCTTGGATTTGAGTTATAAAGAACATTTGGATCATAGCTATCTTTAATCTTTTCTAAGTCTTCTACTCTAGCACCAAAGATATAGTTGTTTTCTTCTCCAGCTTGTTGAACGATTTCTACGTTAGCACCATCATAAGTACCAAGTGTAACTGCACCGTTTAACATAAACTTCATGTTACCTGTACCAGATGCTTCCGTACCTGCTGTAGAGATTTGTTCTGAGAAATCTGCTGCTGGAGTAATCTTCTCCGCATAAGATACGTTATAGTTATGAACAAATACAACTTGAAGTTTATCGTTAACATCTTTATCTTCTGAGATCATCTTGCCGATTTCGTTGATAAATTTGATAATACCTTTTGCTCTAAAATAACCAGGAGCTGCTTTTGCACCAAAGATAAATACTGTAGGATTAAAGTCTTTAATTCTTCCTTCTTTTAATCCGTAATAGATATCTAAGATAGAGAATGCATTAAGCAATTGTCTCTTATACTCATGTAATCTCTTAACTTGAATATCAAAGATAAATTCTGGATTGATTTCAATTCCTTCTTGTTTCTTGATGTAATCAGCAAGTTGACGTTTTTTGATATTCTTAATTTCACCAAATTGCTTGATTACAGCTTTATCATCTTTGAATTTTTCTAAGTCTTTTAATTTATCAAGATCTGTTATCCATGAGTTTCCAATCTTATCACTGATGAAACCTGATAATTCCATATTAGCAAGAGCTAACCAACGACGTTGTGTAATACCGTTTGTTTTGTTATTAAAACGTTCTGGATAGATTTCGTACCATTCATGTAACGCATCATTCTTAAGAATTTCTGTATGAATCCAAGCAACACCGTTTGTAGAATGACTTGCATAGATTGCTAAACGAGCCATATGAATTAAGTCATTTTCATCGATAATATAATATTTCTTTTGATCTTCTTCACTAATTCCAAGCGATGTTAATTCTTTTAATAATGCTTTATGAATCATCACAACGTATTTGTATACGTTAGGAATAACTGCCTTGAATAGTTTTACCCACCATTTTTCAAGAGCTTCTGCCATAACTGTATGGTTTGTGTAAGCAAAAGTTTCTTTTGCAATCTTAAATGCTTTTGCGAAAGTCATTCCCTCTTGTTCCATGAATAAACGGATTAATTCAGGAATCGCTACTACTGGATGAGTATCATTTAATTGGATTGCATATTCACTTGAGAAGTGACTGAAATCGTTACCGAAAACGTTTTTATATTTTCTAATAATATCTTGTAAAGAAGCACTAGAGAAGAAATATTGTTGTTTTAAACGTAATTTCTTACCTGCATCCGTATTATCGTTTGGATATAATACGCTAGTAATTGCTTCTGCATCAATTCTATCTTTCACTGACTTTTCATACTTAGAATCATTGAAAGCTTCGAAGTTGAAGTTTTCTAATGGTTCTGCTTGCCATAAACGAAGTGTATTTACAGTCTTTGCACCATATCCAATAACTGGTGTGTCATATGGTACTGCATATACAGATTGGTTTTTGAATTCGATAAGAATCTTATCTTCTTCTTTTCTCACTGACCATGGGTCTCCACATTTTAACCAATCATCAGCTGTCTCCATTTGGAATCCATCTTCAAAGTATTGTTTGAACAAACCGTATTTGTAACGTAAACCATATCCATTAAGTCTAACATTAATTGTTGCACCAGAATCAAGGAAACATGCTGCAAGACGTCCAAGACCTCCGTTACCAAGTGCTGCATCTTCAATATCTTCAAAGATTCGAATATCAATGTTGTTTTCACTCATTAATTCTGAGAACTGATTTAGTAATCCAAGATTTAATAAGTTGTTATATACCAATCTACCAATTAAGAATTCTGCTGATAAGTAACATACTTTCTTTTCTTTTGCCGTAATTCCTTCTTCTGGATTAACGGTCTGCATAGCAGCTTTTGACACCGCATTATATAATTGGATGGTAGATGCCTCTTTAATCGTTGTTGAATAATCCAGTTCAAGAATTGTTTTTACGTTTGTTTTAAAATTACTCACGTGTGGTTCCTCCCTTACATTATCTCTATTTATGTTGTTTCGTGACATTTGTTATCACTGTAGATATTAGTATTAATTATCTTCCATATATAGTTGCTAATCTATTTAGATTTTGTATACATTCCTCTGTTAACTGGCCTTGTGTCATCCTCCATTGCCAGTTTCCTCCTAATGATGATGGCAGATTCATTCTTGCACTATCATCTAATTTAAGAATATCCTGTACCTGGCAAATCGCTACCGCTGCGATACTTGCATACGCAACTTTTACCATAGCATCTGGTATATCTTTCTTTCTTTTAATATCCAGATACTTAAGTGTATACTCTTCTTCAGATTTATCTATAGTCTTAAGACGTCCTACTACGGTTTGATTATCATGTGTGCCTCCATATACAACCGTATTACTAGAATGATAATTATGAGGCAAATATTCGTTATTAGGATCTCCATTAAACGCAAACTGTAAAATCTTCATTCCTGGGAAACCAGTGCTATTCATAAGATTTCTAACTGACGGAATAATTAAACCGAGATCTTCTGCAATAATCTTTGCATCTCCAATCGATTCCATAATTACTTTTGTAAGTTTCTTTCCTGGTCCCTTTTTAAAATTACCACGCTCTGCTGTCTCACATTCAGCAGGTATTCTGAAATATCTAACAATACCAATAAAATGATCAATACGCACAACATCATAGAGTTTTGCTGATGCCTGCATTCTCTTTCTCCACCAATCAAAATCATCCTGTTCCATCTTATCCCAATCATATAATGGATTTCCCCATCTTTGACCAGTTGGTGAAAAGCAATCAGGTGGAACACCTGCAATATTTATCGGTTTCTTTCTTTCATCTAACTCAAATAGATCTCCGTGTACCCACACATCTGAACTATCCATTGCAACATATAGAGGAATATCTCCAATTATTTGGATTCCTTTTTCATTCGCATAATCTTTTAACTTAAACCATTGTTCGTAGAATTTAAATTGACAGAACTTCCAAAAATCCACGTCATCTTTTAATTCCTTTTCAAACCTTTTTACTGCTTCAGGTTTTCTAAAACGAATATCCTCTTCCCAGAGTAGCCATTCTTTGTTATCGAAATGATTTTTTATTGCCATATAAAGACTATAATCACCAACCCAATAACTATTCTCTTCACAGAATTGTATGTACTCTTTTTGTGTTTGATGATTACTTCTCTCAAAAGCCTTCTTTAAAATAACAAATCTGCTATTGTAAATAGCTTCATAATCAACTTTGTTTTCATCATTCCCCCAAAAGTGTTCCTCTACTTCTGATTTCTTTAATAACCCTTCGCTTATTAAAGAATCGATATCTATAAAATAAGGATTTCCAGCAAATGCGGAAAATGATTGATATGGACTATCTCCATAACTTGTAGGCCCCAAAGGAAGAACCTGCCAATATTTTTGTTTTGCCTTAACTAATAAATCGACAAAGTCAAAAGCTGCTTTGCCAAATGCACCTATACCATATGGTGACGGTAAACTGCTTACTGGTAACAATAAGCCAGCTCCCCTTGTTAATTCTGTATTCTTTTTTGCCATACTGTTCTACACTCTCTTATATTTTCGATAACTTTCGAAATGTTATATTTACAATAACACTTTAACTAAGGTTTGTCAATATAACATTCAAGTTTTATAGTAATTTTTTATATTATTTTTTATTATCATAAGGTTTTGTTTGTTTAGAATTACTTTTTAGCATATTTTTTATTTCTAATTGTTTCTAAAACCTAGTACTTTTGTATAAAAAAT
>NZ_CBDLAM010000086.1:0-15659 GCF_965301125.1 Anaerosporobacter sp.
TATTTTAACTTTTTAACTTTTATAATTAAGTGATTTTTACAGGAATAAATCTTAATATCCGCCTCATTCAAAAGGGAAAATTATGAGCGAAGTACCTTATGATAAATAAATATAAAATTTTAACATTGAAGATGATACGAATGAATATGATGAAACTATGTATAGGAAAAATGAAAGGGAGAATACACAAAAGATACAATCAAAGGCTTTTCAAAATCTAATATTATAATTTAAGAAAAGTAAGACATCAATACTGACATTATTTGGAGCTTTATCATATGCTTAGCTACATTTAATGGTAGAAATACAATCAGAATGCATAGGTGAGAATAGTCGATTTAGCTTGTGAATAAAATAATGTGGTGGAAGTGATGATGCAAGAGATAATCCTACTAGAAGCGACGCTAAGAAAACTTTTGGAATCTTTGATAGAGAGGAAAGATTAAATTAGTGCAGACCATCGTACGAAATAATAAATAGAAAAATCCATTTATCACTTGACAAAATTATACACACTCTATTATAATCAAAACAATATAACGTTTTGATGCGTTACTATATAAAATTATACATATTTATAAGGCAATGACAAGGAGGAGTACATACTCACCCAAAGCAAAGAGAGAAGATGGTTGGTGAGAATCTTCGTGAAGGAAGTATGGAAGTAGCCTTTGAGCTGTGAACCGAAAGGAACCGAGTGGGTTTTTAGTAGACTTCAACGGAATTTTCCACCGTTATAAGGAAAACAGTATCAGAAGCATGTCAATATGCAACCCGTACTGGTAGAGTGCAAAGCGCAAGCTTTGAAATTAGGTGGTAACACGGAGTATATTCGCCCTAAGTAAGAATTATCTTACTTAGGGCTTTTTTATTTTTAAAATAAATTTATTTAAATAAAACAAAAAAATAGGAGGTAGAGATATGATTAAAGGAACCGAATTGTTTATTAAGGCATTAAAAGAAGAAGGTGTGGATACGGTTTTTACATATCCGGGCGGATTTATAACAGATTTACTTGATCAATTATATGAGGATAATACGATTGAACTAATTCTTCCAAGACATGAGCAAGCGTTAATACATGAAGCAGATGGATATGCTAGGTCTACTGGTAGGGTTGGTGTATGTCTTGTTACAAGTGGACCAGGTGCGACGAACTTAGTAACGGGTATCGCAACTGCTAATTATGATAGTGTTCCCCTTGTATGTTTTACTGGCCAGGTACCAACTGGAGTGATTGGTAATGATGCGTTTCAAGAAGTTGATATTGTAGGTATCACAAGAAGCATTACCAAACATAGCGTTATGGTAACTGACCGTAAAGATCTTGGAAGAATCATTAAAGAAGCCTTCTATATTGCAAGAACGGGTAAACCAGGACCTGTACTTGTAGATTTACCAGCAGATATTATGAAAAAGCTGGGAGATGAGAAGTATCCAGATAGTGTTAGTATCCGTAGTTATAAACCAAATACTGCGGTACACCCAGGTCAAATTAAACGTGTGGTAACAATATTAGAAAAAGCAAGAAGACCTTTATTCCTAATTGGTGGTGGTGTTACTATTGCTCGTGCAGGTGAGGTATTCACAAAGTTAGCTGAAAAGACGAAGATTCCTGTAGTAACAAGTATTATGGGTCGCGGTTGTATTCCTACGGATCATGAATTATATATTGGAAATATTGGTATGCACGGTTGCTATGCTGGGAATAAGGCAATTGATGAATGTGATGTATTATTCTCCATAGGAACACGTTTCAATGATCGTATTACAGGTAAAATCAGTGAGTTCGCACCAAAAGCAAAGATTATACATATTGATATCGACACTGCTTCTATATCAAGAAACATTCACGTAGATATTCCAATCGTTGGTGATGCAGGGAACGCGATTGAAAGCTTACTAGAATGTGATTTTAGTGGATTACATGATTACTCCACATGGTTAAACGAAATTAAAGAATGGAATGAGAAACACCCAATCGGAGCTGAAGAGCAACCGTATGAGGGATTAACTCCTCAGCAGATTTTAGCAAGTGTAAATGCAGCAATTAAGGAAAAGGAAGCAGTGGTTGTAACTGATGTTGGACAGCATCAGATGTGGACGACACAAAATCTTCATATGGATGCCACGAAGAAGTTAGTAACTTCGGGTGGACTTGGAACAATGGGGTTTGGCTTACCAGGAGCAATTGGAGCACAGTTAGGTAATCCAGATAAAACTGTAATTTGTATAACTGGAGATGGCGGTATGCAGATGAATATTCAAGAGATGGCAACAGCTGTTGCACAAGAACTTCCTATTATTATCATAATTGTTAATAATAATTACCTCGGTATGGTTCGCCAGATGCAAAAATTGTTCTACGATAAACGTTATTCTGTTACATGCTTACGTTATCGCAAGAGTTGTAATTATGCTTGTAGAGATGGAGAAAAAGCCTGTCCACCATATTCCCCAGACTTTGTTAAACTAGCAGAGAGTTATGATGCAGTTGGTAAGAGAGCATGGAGTGAGGAAGAGTTAGAAGTTGCTCTTTCTGAGGCTATGAAGGAAACGAAAAAACCAACCATTATTGAATGCATGATAGATAGTGAATTTATTGTATTACCAATGGTTCGTTCAGGCAGTACATTTAAAGACATAATACTTGATGTATAGAAAAGGAGGCATAGGTATGAAGAAGAGATGGATTGCATTATATGTAGAGAATAATGTAGGTGTATTAGCAAAGATTGCAGGATTATTTTCAGGCAAAGGCTACAATATGGAGAGTCTTACGGTAGGAACGACAGAAGATCCAACTATGTCTAGAATTACAATCGGAGCAAATTGTAATGATGAGGTGTTTGAACAAATTAAGAAACAGTTGAATCGAATGGTAGACGTAGTCAAAGTAATTGACTTAACCGATATGTCGATGGTTAAGAAGGAATTACTCTATATCAAGGTAAAGGAATGTAACAAGTCAGATCGTAGTGAAATTCTCCAGATTGCCAGTGTATTTGAGGCTAAAATTGTAGATTATAATACACATGGATTAATCATTGAATCAACCAATACGGAAGAGAAAAACAATGATATGGTTGAATTGATGAAAAAATTCCCTAAAGTGCAAGTGGTAAGGGGTGGAAACGTAGCCATCGAGGTGTTATGATATTTATGAATTAACAAAGAAGGAAGTGTAAGATGTTAACTAGGAACAAGAAGATTATTAAAACGGTTATTATCTTGCTAATACTTTATTTGATCTATATGATATTAGGAGCAACACTACCTTTTATACGTCAGAAAGAAGTAAGCGATTCAGCTAAGGAAAAGTTAGAGGTGAGTCGTTTCTATGAAGATAGCGTATCTGTTGACCGAGCAGCAGTTGTTGAGGATAGTAATGATGCATTAGACATTCGCCTACGTATGTTAAATGATGCGAAAGAAAAGATAATTATGTCCTCCTTTTCATTTAAGACGGATCGGTGTTGTAGGGAGATCTTTTCAACAGTATTGGCAGCCGCTGAGAGAGGCGTTGAAGTTGAAATTATAGCCGACGGTTTATCTGCAGGAATTGATATGAAGAGGGATCCGATGTATTATGTGTTAGCTGCACATGATAACGTAACAATTAAGTATTACAATATGTTTAATCTCTTGAAACCATGGACATTTAATGGACGTCTCCATGATAAATTCGTGATTATTGATGATCGTATGTTAATTTTGGGAGGACGTAATACATCGAATTATTTCTTAGGGACATATAATACGAAGGTGTTAAGTTATGACCGTGATATCTTCGTATATAATACAGCAGCTGGTACTAAGAATTCGGAAGAAAGCGTGATTAAAGAAGTAGAAGAATACTTCTATACATTGTGGAATTGTAAAGATAGCGAAATTGTATTCGATAAAGTTCCACGCTCACGAAAAAGTAAGATAGCTTCCGCAAAGAAAATGTTAGAAGAGACATATCAGAATTTGCTTGTAGATCGTGCTGATATAATGACAGATGATTTTGACTATATGGCATATACAGTTCCAACGAATAAGATTACATTAATTACGAACCCAATCCATATCATGTCTAAAGAGCCATATATCTGGTATCAGATTAATGAATTGATGCAAAATGCAAAAGAGCGTGTATTTATTCAGACACCTTATGCAGTGCTTAATAAAGCAATGGAAAATGATCTTAAGAAATTAAAGGGTAAGCTAAAGCAATATGACATGTTACTTAACTCCATTGAAGTAGGAGATAATTATATGGCATCATCAGATTATCTTTTTAATAAGCAAGATGTAATAGATACAGGAGTTACTGTATATGAGTTCGCAGGCGAACATTCTATGCATAATAAATCGATATTAATTGATGATGATATCTCTATAATTGGTTCTTACAATTTTGATATGAGAAGCGTGTATCTAGATACAGAAACAATGCTTGTTGTTCATGGTAAAGAGTTTAATAAAGAATTAGAAAATGCTATGAATGCTATGAAAGAACAATCCTATGAGGTGGATAGCAATGGTGAATATGTTGCAGGAGAAGATGTTAGTCTTCCAGAACTACCATGGTGGAAGAAGCTTTCATTCCGTGTGACATCGGTAATATTCCAAATTATTAGATATCTATTGTAGCGAACCTATATTTCAAACAACTTTCGTTCTATAATTGTTCGAAAGTTGTTTTTTAGCATTTTTACATAAGAGTTATCGCCGATAGGAGGATAAGATGTTAGAACAACTTAAAAAAGAAGTGTACGAAGCAAATCTATTATTACCAAAATACGGATTGGTGACATTTACATGGGGAAATGTAAGTGGGATTGACCGTGAAAGAGGATTGTTTGTAATTAAACCAAGTGGAGCCGAGTACGACCAGTTGAAACCAGAAGATATGGTAGTTGTAGACTTGAATGGAAATAAGGTAGAGGGCGAATATAATCCTTCTTCGGATACTGCGACTCATGTGGTCCTTTACAACCGTTTTCCAGATATCAAAGGTGTGGTACATACACATTCTTCATGGGCTACAAGCTGGGCACAGGCAGGAAGAGCGATCCCTTGCTATGGAACAACTCATGCAGATTATATTTACGGAGAAGTCCCATGTGTTCGTAATCTTACAAAAGAAGAGATTGAAACTGCATACGAGTTAAACACAGGAATTCTGATTGCCGATGACTTTAAAGAAAATAAACGTGATTATGTGGCAACGCCAGCAGTTTTGTGCAAGAACCATGGTGTATTTACTTGGGGCAAAAGTGCACAGGATGCGGTACATAATGCAGTAGTAGTAGAAGAATGTGCAAAGATGGCTGCACGTTGTGAAACATTAAATCCAGATGTTAAGCCAGCACCACAAGAATTACAGGATAAACATTATTTCCGAAAACATGGTGCAAATGCATATTATGGCCAGATTAAAAAATAGGAGGCTTCAATTATGGATGTAAGAACAGTGCAAAAGGCGATTAGAGAAGGAAGAACTGTACTTGGTATTGAATTTGGCTCTACTAGAATTAAAGGTGTATTGTTAGATGATAACAATAACATGATTGCTTCAGGTGGGCATGCATGGGAAAACAGATTGGAAGATGGCATATGGACATATCATTTGGAGGAGGTTTGGACAGGTTTACAAGAGTGTTTTAAGGAATTAAAAGATAACGTAAAGCAACTATACGATGTGGAATTAGAGACTATTGGTGCAATCGGAATCAGTGCTATGATGCATGGATATCTAGTGTTTGATGAAAAGGACAAATTATTGGTTCCATTCCGTACTTGGAGAAATACGATGACAGAACAGGCATCTACCGAGCTGGGAAAATTACTGGGACATCAGATTCCGCAGAGATGGAGCATTGCACATTTGTACCAATGTATTTTAGATGAGGCGGACCATGTAAAAGATATCAAGTTCATGACAACATTAGCTGGTTATGTTCACTGGAGGTTATCAGGAGAAAAAGTACTCAGTGTTGATGATGCATCTGGTATGTTTCCAATCGACACTAAGACAAAAACCTACTATGCAGATATGTTAGAAAAATTCGATAGAGAAGTTGCAGATAAAAACTATCCATGGGAACTTATAGAAATTCTTCCGAAACCATTGGTAGCAGGAGAATCAGCAGGTGAACTTACCAAAGTCGGCGCGAAATTACTTGACCCAAGCGGTACATTAAAAGCTGGTATTCTAATGTGTCCACCAGCGGGAGATGCAGGAACTGGAATGGTAGCGACAAACAGTGTAAAAGTGCGTACAGGTAATGTGTCAGCAGGAACATCTATATTTTCTATGATCGTTCTTGAAAAGAAACTTTCTAAAGTATATCCGGAAATTGATATCGTAACTACACCGGAAGGTAATTCTGTTGCTATGGTACATTGCAACAACTGTACCTCAGATTTGAATGCATGGGTAAATCTCTTCAAAGAGTTCTGTGATACATTTGGTGTGGAAATGAATATGGACAGATTGTATGGTGGACTTTATAGCAAAGCGTTAGAAGGTGACAAAGACTGCGGTGGTCTACTTGCATACAATTATTTCTCGGGAGAGCATATTACGAAGTTCGAAGAAGGACGTCCATTATTTGTACGTGAGCAAAATTGTAAATTCTCATTATCAAACTTTATGAGAACACATCTGTACACATCGTTTGGGGCAATCAAAGTTGGAAACGATATTTTAATTGAACAGGAAGGTGTAAAGGTAGATGTAATCACGGGACATGGTGGTTTATTTAAGACAGAAGGTGTTGGACAGAAAGTACTTGCCGCAGCGCTAAATACACCTGTATCTGTTATGAAAACCGCAGGTGAAGGCGGTGCATGGGGTGTTGCTGTACTAGCAGCATACATGCTATGGCGAGAAGAAGGCGAAGTGCTTTGTGACTACCTGAAGAATAAGGTTTTTGTAGGAGCAGAAAGTACAACAATAGAACCAGATGCAGAAGATGTTGCAGGATTTAATGTGTTTATAGAAAGATACAAATCGGGAATTCCGATTGAAAGAGCAGCAGTAGATACAATGAACTAGAAGACAAGGGCATTCACATACCTCCTTGGGATTGTTTTTTACGTTAATTTTATATCGAACTATTAATAAAAGTATCAATTATTACGATAAATAACGTGTGTTGTAAAACTAACAAGGAGAGGACTAGTTATGAAAAGAAGAATAGGGATTTTAGTTTTGTCAAGTATGCTTATGGTACAGCAGGTATCAGCTTCTAGTTTGGTCTATGCGAGCTATGACAATAGTTCTCGCACTAATGTAGAAGGACAGGACAAAATAGTAGGGAGTATGATCAACGTAGATGATCAGGTGACAACAACATGGACAAGTGGTAATACAACTGTTACCTTAGAAGGAGATGTTCTTAAAGTAACAGCAATTAAAGGCACAGACGGTTCTATGGAAGACGATAAGAATGATTGGGTATCATCACATATTGGTAAAATTCGTTCTATCGTAGTTGAAAAAGGCGTTACTTCCATTGGAAGAAATGCTTTCAAAGGTTTAATTTACACAGAGTTTGCGTCTATAGCAGGTACAGTAACTAGTATTGGTGATGGTGCATTTGCGGACTGCAAGAATATGGATAGCATTTTAATTCAAGAAAGTGTAACTACTTTTGGTACTGGTGTGTTTGAAGGTTCTAACTTGGTAAATGTACGGGTATATTATGGTAGCGCGGCGCATATTGCAATCAGCAAAGAAAATGTAATGTATTCATTTGTAGATTTTAAATTGCCATACGTTTTCACAGATTATAAATTCGATCATACAACGGAAACAGAATTTCCTGCATCAATTAGTTATGGAACAGCATCTACATTACGTGGTATTGAAATCAATGGTGTAGCTTTACCAGAAGATAAGTACATAGTGACTGGTAAAGATGTAGCGATACAATCCAGTGCGTTTGATGGTTTAAGCAATAAAGTTGAGATTAAGTTTTGTTTTGTATTAGACGATGGGAAGCACGTAATGGAGTCCTATTTTATTACAGACATTCGCCTAACAACAGCTGGTACTCCGGTTATTCTTGAGACCATAGAGCACACGTTCTTTGATGAAGCGCAATCTGATGTGATTATTCCAGTTGAGATGAATGGCGCTGAATTGGAAGAAGTTAAGTTAGGAGATGTAGTGGTTGAGGAAGAGAAATACTCTACAAAGAAAGATGCAGTAGTATTAACGAATTCCTATGTTAAATCATTAGATTACGGTTATAATGATTTCATGTTATACTTCAATGACGGAACTGAGTGTGAAGTACTGTTATTCAGAGAAGAGTCAATTGATAACAGCGAAGTTCCTGCCGTATTGAATTACTATAGCGAACTGGATTCTAACGATGTTATTATGAAGTACACGTTAGGTCTTAGAGATACTGCAGCTACAGCTGTAACAGGTATCCTAGTAGATGGTAAGGAATATACCAATATCACAAGAACAACTGGGCCTATTTATACTGTAGATGAGCAGAATAAAACGATCACAATAAACGCAGCATTTATTGAGTCATTAGCATTAGATGATGGATATCATGTATTTGGTGCTACATTTAACGATACTGCGAAAACAAGTAGCAAAACGGTATTAGTATTGAAAGAAGAGAATACATCCGTAGATGGTCCTGGAACAGGGGATAATGACACAACTCCAACTCCACCGGCTGACGGTGATAATAGTTCCGATGGTAATGATGGAATAACACCTACGCCACCTACAACAGATATACCAACGACACCGCCTGTTACAGAGACGCCAAGCGCTCCAGTGATACCACCAGTAGTGGAAACACCAATCGTGCCAGTAACGCCACCAGTAGTGGAGACACCAATCGTGCCAGTAACGCCACCAACAGAGGAGGTTCCAGAAGAGGAAGAAAAGGAAGAATCTAAATTAACGCTAAGTAAGACATCAGCAACGCTTTATACAAAAGGTTTAAAGACTATTAAATTAACAGCGAAAGTATCTGGTGAGAGCAAGAAAGTTACTTACACTTCTAGCAATAGCAAAGTAGCTACAGTAAGTCAAAGTGGTACAGTTACAGCAAAATCAGTAGGTACAGCAACGATTACAGCAGAGACAAATGGAATTAAGGCAACATGTAAGATCGTAGTTAAGAAGCCAACTTTAAAAGTAAATCAATCAAAACTTAGCGTAAGAGTAGGTAAGTCCAAAAGAATTACTGCTAGTATAAAACCTGTAGGAAATATAAAATTTACATCAAGCAATAAGAAGGTAGCTACCGTTACAAAGAATGGTACAGTTAAAGGAAAGAAAGCAGGTACTGCGAAAATAACAGTAGAATGCCATGGAATTAAAAAGACGGTAAAAGTTACAGTTAAAAAAGCGTCATCAAAGAAATAAATTTTTTTCGATAATGTAGAGCGGCAGTTAATTCTGTCGCTCTTTTTTTAATATCGTAAATTCAGAATTAGGTTTTTATATATGTAACAAGAATTTAATACAAAAGAAAAAGAAGATAACCCATCCTCAATCTTGATAAAATATGGTAAGATATAAATACATTTTGGTGATGTATTAGGAGGATAAGATATGGCGATGAACAAATGTGTAATTAGAAGAATGAATGAGTTAGATTGGAAACGAGTTAGTGAGATTTATATACAAGGACTTCAGACGAATCTGTCAACGTTTCAAACAGAGTGTCCATCCTATGAAGAATGGGATGCTTCGCATCTGGAAGATTGTAGATTAGTGGCTATTATAGAGAATCAAGTAGTTGGCTTCGCAGCATTATCACCAACTTCAAGTAGAGATATATATAAAGGGGTTGTTGAAGTGAGTCTATATGTAGACGAAAGTTATAAAAACTGTAAGATTGGAACAACCTTATTGAAGACATTGATTGTAGATTCAGAGAAGAAAGGGTATTGGACATTATACTCTAGTATTATCGCAGAGAACGCATCTAGTATCCGAGTACATGAAAAATGTGGATTTCGCCAAGTTGGCTATAGAGAGAAGATTGCAAAAGACCGTTTTGGCAGATGGCATAACACCATTATCATGGAGAAACGAAGTAATCTAATTTAGTGAATACAAAGTCGGCAGATTTGCCGACTTAAATTATGATAGGGAAGGATAGCGGTTATGAAACAAAAGAATACCTTGTTTTACTATATTGGTAAGTACAAGTGGAGATATGTTGCTGGTACCATAATTCTATTGGTTGTGGATATATTGAACCTATATATTCCTCAATTTACGGGAGAAATTACAGATGGATTGCAAAGTCATTCCATGGGGCTGGAAGGCGTGGTACAAGGAATCCTAAAGATATTGTTAGTGGGACTTATATTAACAATTGGTAGATTTTGTTGGAGATATTTTATCTTTGGTTCTGCAAGAAGAATTGAATATGAACTTAGAAACGATATGTTTGCTCATCTTGAGACGCTATCGATGCGTTATTATAATGAGAATAAGACAGGTGAGCTTATGTCGTACTTTACAAATGACTTGAATGCTGTTCGTATGTCTATTGGCCCAGCGGTTATTACTGCCTTTGATGCTATTATACTAACGATTCTTGTTTTAGGTAAGATGATTACCCATGTGGATTTACGATTAACAATCATGGCAGTTATACCCATGACGATTATAGCAGGTGGTGGTATCTGGTATGGAAAGCAGGCAGAGAAACGTTTTAATGAGAAACAACAAGCATTCTCTGATTTGACAGATCAGGTGCAAGAAAGTATATCGGGAGTACGTGTTGTCAAAGCATTTGTTCAAGAAAGAAAAGAGATAAAGGCATTTGCTAAAGCCAATAAGAATAATAAAGATAAGAATATGAGAGTAGTGAAATTACAAGCTACTGTTATGCCGTTACTTGATGTAGTGATTGGTTTTAGTAGTTTGGTTACCTTATTCTATGGTGGTTATTTAACTTTGATTGGTGAGATTTCTTTAGGACGATTTATAGCATTTAACCAATACATCAATATGTTAGTGTGGCCAATGATTGCAGTTGGAGATAGTATTACATTCTTCTCACAAGGAAGAGCATCCTATAAGAGAATTCAAAGCGTGTTCAAGGAAGAAGCAGAGATATTTGATGAGTCCACTATGGAAGAGTTTATGAAAGCTAACGAAGGAAAGAGTGGTATCCAAGGGGAGATACAATTTAATAATCTATCCTTTACATATAATAAGCCAGATAAACCAGTACTGAAAGATATTAATCTGAGGGTAGAGAAAGGAAGTACACTTGCAATCCTAGGTAGGACGGGTAGTGGTAAGACAACTCTTGCTAATCTACTTCTTCGTATGTATAACACAGAACACGATGCGATTACCATTGATGGTATTGATATTAGAAAGATTCCACTAAAGGTATTACGAGAAGGAATTGCCTATGTTCCTCAGGATAACTTCTTATTTTCAGATACCCTTGGAAATAACATTGCATTCGGTAGTGTATCCGACAACAAAGAAAAAATTGAGGAAGCTGCAAAGCAAGCCTGTATTCATGACAATATTATAGAGTTTCCTTTTAAGTATGAAACAATTGTGGGAGAGAGAGGGGTTACCCTATCCGGTGGGCAAAAACAGAGAAGTTCAATTGCAAGAGCATTAATGAAAGAAGCACCAATTCTTATATTAGACGATGCACTTTCTGCGGTAGATACCGATACAGAAGAGAGAATCCTTAAGAATCTTAAGGACAATCGTCAAGGTAAGACCACTATCATTATTGCTCATAGAATCTCTACAATACAAAATGCAGATCGAATTCTTGTGCTTGATGAAGGTAAGATGGAAGAGTATGGTACTCATGACACATTACTTGAACAAGGGGGAATCTATGCAAACTTGTACCGAAAACAACAATTAGAAAGACAGCTGGTAGCGGAAGAATAGGAGGTGACCTTATGAAACAGATGATTGATGAAGATTATGAAAAGTCGATGAAAGGAAATGTATTAGGAAGGTTACTTCGTTATGCAAAACCTTACTGGCATTTCATTGTAGTTGTTTTTGTTTTAGTTCTTGCAATTACAGGGTTTGATTTATTGCGTCCAATTCTTGTAGGAGATGCGATTGATGATTATATAGATGGTTATAACCGTCCTTACATACAAGTGGAAGCAGGTAGCGTGGGGGCAGTTAACTACCGAGGAATCTATCTAAGTAAAGATGGAGTGAAAAAGAATTCTTCTGACGCTAACGAACAGAGATATTATCAGATGTTTTTGTATGAGGATAACTATTATATGTTCGAAGATATTGATTCCAATACACAGAAAACTTTGATGGAGAGTACAAATGAATTAGTAAAATCTGTTCAGATGAATCAAGAAGTGTATAATAATGAATCATCACATACAGATACAGTAGAATCCATTAGGGTAACCATAGAAGGCAAAGAATACACAGGTACTTTATTAAATAAAGACGAACTAAAATTGGTTCGTAAAAGTGATTTTGCTGGTATTAAGAAGATTGCAGTAGTGTATTTGATTATTTTGTTAGTAGGTTTTGTATGTAACATTTTGCAGACATGGATATTACAATTAACTGGTCAGAATATTATCTATAACATTAGACTTGAGGTGTTTGAACATATCCATAAGCTTTCTCTTCGGTTTTTCGATATAACACCGGTTGGGCGGATCGTGACAAGGGTTACCAATGATGTAGAAGCCTTGAATGAGATGTATACGAATATTTTAGTTAAACTTTTCAAGAATATAGTGAAGATTATTGGACTTGCTGCTGTTATGCTAAGTATTAATGTTCGTATGTCCATGTATGCTTTTGTGTTATTGCCTTTCATTATCTTTTTAACATTCTTATTCAAGAAGATATCAAGGGCAACCTATCGGATTGCCAGAACTAAGCTAACTACTATTAATACGTATTTATCAGAGCATATTTCAGGAATGAAATTGATTCAAATATTTGCAAGAGAACAAAAGAAATTCAAAGAATTCGAGGGCAAAAGTAAAGAGTTATACCGTGCAAATTATCGTGAAATGATGGTATTTGCCATATTTAGACCGGCAATCTATATGCTTTCTGTATTGGCATTAGTAATTATTATCTGGGTAGGCTCTAGATCATACTTTGATGGGATGATATCAATCGGTACCTTGTATATATTTATCCAATATATTGGTTCCTTCTTTGAACCAATACAAGAAATAGCAGAACAGTTCAGTACCTTACAATCAGCGATGGCTTCAGCAGAAAAAATCTTCACGATACTTGATGAAGAAGTTATAGTGGAAAATCCTGAATCACCAGTTGAATTACCTGAAGTAAAAGGTCGTATTGAGTTTAAGAATGTCTGGTTTGCTTATATTGGCGAAGAGTGGATATTAAAAGATGTAAGTTTTGTAATAGAACCTGGACAAAAGGTAGCTTTTGTTGGTGCGACTGGAGCAGGGAAATCGTCTATCTTAAATCTAATAGGAAGATACTATGATATTCAAAAGGGTGAAATATTAGTTGACGGTGTGAATATCAAAGAGTTGAATACAGATCAGTTGCGTGGAGCTATCGGACAAGTACAACAAGATGTGTTCATATTCACAGGTGATATTAAGAGTAATATCCGCCTTCGCAGTGAAGAGATAAGCGATGAAACGGTACAGGAGGCCGCAAGATATGTGAATGCGGATGCATTTATTCAGAAGTTAAGTCATGGATATGATGAAACCGTAACGGAACGAGGAGCTACATTATCGGCTGGCCAAAGACAATTGTTATCTTTTGCAAGAACACTTGCATTCAACCCAAGGATTCTTGTTATGGATGAAGCAACGGCTAATATTGACACAGAAACGGAGCAACTAATTCAAGAAGCGTTAGAAAAGCTCATGACAAATCGTACAACAATTATGGTTGCCCACCGTCTATCTACGATACAGCATGCGGATCAGATTATGGTTATGCATAAGGGGCGTATTAAAGAGAGTGGTACACATCAAGAACTGTTAGGAAAAGACGGAATTTACAAGAAGCTATATGAATTACAATTACAATAGGGAAGCGTAAGCTTCCCTATTTATTTTGGGGGTGTCCAGAGAAACTGGACTACACTTGCTGGTGCAAGTTCAGTTGCGGTAATCGCTGGGGAAAAAGAATTATTCCCTTTTACCTATATATAGTATAAAATGTAATATGTAACCATAAAGAGGGGGAGCGTAATTAAGAGGAGGGAATATGGCCGAATATGAAATCAATGCGAGTAACGTAAGACAAGTTAGCGAAGATATGGAAAGTTATCATAGGATGCTATCCAGTATGTTAGATGACTTAAAGAGTATGAAGAGTAAGTATTTAACTAATATAGTAGGGGACAATTTCATGACATCTTTAAGATATAATCTAGCGGAAAATTCGCTTGAAAAAGATATTATAGTAATGAACCAATTGTCAACAACACTTAATAACATAGCGGTTGAATATCTTAATTGTGAGAATAAATTATCTTCAACAGCTGAAGGAATAGGTAACGGTACTGAGATTAGTAAAGAAGCTAGAAGTATAATTGATATGGATATTGTTGATGGTATCTTGTCAAAAGATCCTTCAGAAATAAGTGATCAGGAGTATCAACAGATAGCGATTATATTAGGTAGACAACCAAGAGAAGATGCTGCATTATTGGAACATATCTTAAATAGTGAATATTGCTGGAAGTTTGTAGATGATAATGGGGGCGTAGGAGATATTAGTATGCCTTCATATGGTTATTTTGCTCCAACAGAACAATTATTAAAGTTATCGCAAATGATGGGTGAATATGCTTATGCACTATGTATCAATGAACCGTCAGATACAGCTGGAACAGAGTATGTACCGATTAAAAGAACAGCAGTACAATATGATTCGTTGTTACGTGAAATTATCAATTATAGTACGGCTGACAATACAATTGGATATATTACTAATTGTGGACAGGAAGAAGAAATGGTTAAGGCTAGAATTGAAGAATCAAAGATGTTCTCAATATCGATGGAAGATAGCAATTTACAGGCAAAAATTGCAGGAGCATTCGGAGATGAAAAGATAACAATATCAAATGTTAATTCAGGAGATCAATGCTCAGACCTTCTTAAAGATCAGGAACATACGAGTATCAATGAATATCTTGGCTTAGGCAAGTCGAACAAGGAAATAATAACTGACGAGGTTAAGAAACTTATTGGTGATAAAGTGACCGATTATGTTGTTGATGCGGTGGGTAAGAGTCCATATGTGGAAACAGCAGTGGATGCTGTTACTATTGCAAAATCTTATGATGATTATCATGAGATGGAAACCAAGATATTAGAGTTTGAAAAATGGACTGACAATAATAATATAGCTAGTACATTTGATTTAAATATGTGTTTGACTACTCGGGATACTGCAGAAGGCCAAGGTTCAACGGTAATTACGGTATATCCTAGTGCTGAGACGCAGGATAGAATTGATACGGCAAATTATGCTTTGGATAATGATGCATCTGATTACAAGATAAATTTAAACATTAATAATTTACCAGAGGGGAAATTTACGTTAGATTATGTTATGAATGATTTTGATAAGGCTTCTGCGGATATAAATATAGTATGGGATAATATGGATGGAAATGATTATGCAACTAGTATAGAAG
>NZ_CBDLAM010000087.1:0-4846 GCF_965301125.1 Anaerosporobacter sp.
TTCGCAGTCATCAATAGAAATATCATATTCTTTATCAAAGTATGCACGTAGATAACAATTACCTACTTCTTTCACATATTCAACATCATATAATTCGAAATTATTCGCTTCTATAATTGGTTCTAGAAGACGTTCGGTCATTGCTTCGTATTCTTCTCTCTTCGCCATATTAAACTACTCCTTTTACACTTCCATATATAAAACACTTATTATTCTTTCATAAGTTATTATAACCATTCAAGCTTCTTTTTTATTATTTCTTTCTTATTTCTTCGAAATGTCTATAGCATAATGAAAGAGTGGACTCACGCCCACTCTTGTTGTAATTCTATTACTTCTATGACATTGTAACATTATTCCATGGCAAAAGCAAGTACTTTGTGAAAAATTCATGAAAATTGCTTTTTTGTAAGTAATGCATACAACGAATTCCATTTATTGAAAGAGTGGACTCAAGCCTTTCTATACTCCCATATATTCCAATAACTCTTCCCAATAAGAAGGGTACTCATCAAAACCATTACTTTGAAAATCATCTTGGTTCGTTCTTACTTCAATTCTCCACAAAACCTTTTGGTCATCTGATTCTTCCTTAGAATCCTCTCCAGAACTAGAATCGGATAAGATATTAGTCTTAATGAACTCACTGAACGAATCCTCCACATCAAATTCCTCAGTTGTTTCAAGTGCTTCCTCTTGAAATTCTATTGTGGTCTTTGAATTCTCTAATAAATTAACTGAAACTTTTTTTGTAGTACCGTTGTCATCATCAAAGGTAACCGTTATTTTTTCAATCTCTATTTCTTCATTATTTGTACTTTGGGACGTATTAGTATTCGAGTTTTTTGTTGGTGTTTTTTTCTGACATCCAATAAATAGAATGCATGTAAATATACATACTAGTGATATAATCGTTTTATATTTACGAAGTTTTTTCATCGATTAGCCCTCCCATATATCCTTTTAAGTATAATATCCTTTTCCATTTTTATGTCAGTGTAATTTCCAATCCCAGCATAAGTAAACTCAAATATGTCACTTGATTTGCCTTTAAAAAAGATAATAGTTCCAAGCATCATTCCATATTTTTGTGTATCTATTAAGCCTTCATATGCGAGCAAGTAATTACCATTATCCTCAATAGGAATTTTGTAAAAGTCTTTTGTTTCATCATAACTTTGAATTCTATTTTGATATTCATAATCCAATAATTTTACCAATTTCAAAAATCTATTTTCCGATCTCAATTGATAAATATTGTAATCATCAATTTTATCCTCTATTTCGTCTAAGGTTTTATTATCTCTCACTAAAGGTAATAAGATTACAATACCCATTTTTGTCTGAATTCTTTTATTAGGAAACTCGCCCAATCGTCCTTCCTGAATCACATTACTATCCATATCATCATCAATTTCTAGTAAATCATCATTTTCCCATATTAGGCTCCTCTTATCATATAATTTATCATTTTTCAATAATGAAATGAGCTTGTGTCTAAATTCTTCATAATCTTTCAACATTCATTTCACTCCTTTTATTAGTCTAGTTCATCTTCCAACATGGCTTGATACTCTTCATATGCAGTTGGGAAGATTTCCTTTATGTACTCTAATTTTGTTGGATCGGCTGACATACCTGCTTCAAAGAAATGTGCAAATGCTTCATGGGATATAGAGCTCTCATTATAATAATCATCTGAATGTGACCACCCACCACAAGCTTCCCCATTGGTTAAGCCATTTACAAGATCCGAAACACCATTTTTCATATTACCATCAACATTTAACCATGTCGATAAATCGTCATAAGCATCATTAATATCTGTATATCCCTTTTCTTCCATAATATTATTCACGTAATTATCAACATCGTTGCTTAATTTATCATAAAAATCGTAACTTCCGTCAGTAGAAGTATCACCAAACCAATCGGATTGATCATCTATCAAATGACCTACCTCATGATAGTATGTACAGCCGACACCACGAACATTGGTAGAGTCATCTTCTTGATTATACTTAATATAATTCCAAAAGTTATCATAATGTGCTGTTTTATCATAATCATCATCTTTAATATTAATATTATCTAAGAATTTTTTATATACTTCCTTCGTATTTTCATCTGTTGCATTCTCATATCTGTATTCTAAGTACTCCTCATAGCTCATTGTACTAGGATCTTTTTCATTAGAAGTACTGCTATCCTCTGAAGTACTGCTATCCTCTGAAGTAACTCCATTCTTATTATCTAAGTTATTTGGGCTCGGATTTAAAACGGATTTACTAGTATAATTTTCTGCAATTTTTTTCTCTGTTTTCTCATATTGGTTCATAATCTCTTGTAATGTGATACCTAAAGTATACATTACTGTTTTCTCTTTTTCCATATCACTAATCAATGTTTTGATTTGATTTCTGACTTGTCCATATGCAGCATTGGACATTAATAAGGAGCTCATTATGTAACTGAGAGTGTCTTCCGCTTCTCCAAAGTAGTTTTCAATTTGTGTATACTCATTGTGTATACGATTTGCTATTTGAGTATTTACTTTGTAATAACTCATTGTTTCCCTCCCTGTACTTTAACATGATATTCTTGCTAGTATTTTATCATGAATGGGTATACAAATGTTAGATATCCGACAGAATGCAGGAATTTTGGTATGAATAGCATTAAACTACTTTTTGATTTTTAGTATCATATATGTTGGTGTTTCTATAAAAGCATTATACCTATTAGGGAAATTATCTTTCCAACTTTCAGGTGGCATTGGTTCGACTACTTCACATAGATTCAATCCTGCACTAATAATTGCATTTACATAATCACTAAATAAATGATGATAACTTATGCTTAGGTGATTTTCATAATCATCGTTATATTCAATCCAGGGTTGTATATAGGAACGTTTACTTTTATCTAAATACCTAACATTCCAATCCTCATCTTGTGGAAAAATATCACCATTTTGTATCGGATACATGGAAGTGTACACTGGATGTATTACAGACAATATACAGCATCCATTATCCTCGAGACTATTAGAAATCCCCTTAAATAAAGTATCTAGATTCTTTATATAATGTGTGGTTGTAGACGAAAAAATAAAATCAAATTTTCTATCTATATTATTTTGGATATCCGATGCATCACCAGTAATAAATTTTGCTATTGACTGTCGTTTCTCGGCTTTGTTTGAAGCTATTGTTAACATTTCTTTTGATAAATCCATACCTATCAACGTTTTGGGAGAATATTCTTCTAACAGAAAAGTAAAAATTCCTGTCCCGCACCCTATATCTAGTATGGATTTTTCTTGTAAATTTGGTAACATATCTTTTATACATGGCCATTCAATATTGTAACTGTATGAATCTTCATCTGTGTTGAATTCCTCGTATGCTTTCGCCATGATATTCCAGTCTTCTTCAATTGTATTCATTTTCGCCCTCATAATTTTCTATTTTCTATTATTTTTTTCTAGATTCCTCTTTGTTTTCATGTGGCTTCCAGCCTGCATTTGTCCTATACCATCTGAAATGTATTGGCGCTAATACAACAAGTAATAATACTAAGATTAAACCTACCTTTATTTTGTTCCTCAATGAAAAACCTCTTATCATAAAAATCATATCATAACAACTCAATAAACAATAGGATAACTTTACATTATATGCGTTTTTTACCTACCCTAATCAAAGAACCTATAACACCAAATTCTCACTTGTTAAGCAATTGCATATGATAGGTTCTATATCCTCAAATCTATACTTATTTTGTAATACATCTATCAAATCATCAAACATGACAGATGCTGTTTCCCTTCCTCCTGCCCCTTTTCCGTAGTAGGCCCGCAATCCGCTGTGCTTACTCTCTACAAATATCATATTATAGTTCTCACTAACACTTTGTAACATATGATTGCTGTTTAAAGCCTTGGGACCTACGAAACAACAAATGTCCTCTGCCGATGTTTTTTCTGCATAGAATATCTGTCTAATAATAGTTCCAGCTTGGTTAGTTGCTTCTATATCTATATTCTCTATAGATACTGGCTCAATATATCTACAATCTACATCTACTTTCATACCAAGCCTTAATAATATACGCATTTTATTAAGCGTATCGATACCCATTATGTCTTCGGAAGAATTATTTTCAGCAAATCCTTTCGCTTTTGCCTGCTGCAATGCCTCGCTAAAGGATATTTTGTGATTTTCCATAGCTGATAGTACATAGGTAGAGGTTGCATTTACTATCCCATATATTTTTCTTATCTCATCTCCTTTTGACATTTGCATTAAACTTCTACAGATTGGTATACAGCCTCCTACTGAAGCCTCAAATCTTAACTGAATATTATATTGATTGGAAGCTTCCATAAGCTTCATACCATATGTCGCCAAACATTTCTTACTGGACATTACAATGTGCTTTCCATTTTGTATCGACTTCATAACAGCTTTGTATGTTTCTTCCATTCCCGCTCCGCCCATACATTCAACACAAACCTGGATTTCTGGATTTTCCACGATATCAGCTATATTGGTGGTGAGAAAAACATCACTGGTATCGATATTTCTTTTCTTATTTATATCTCTTACATACACTGCCTTAACAGAAAACTCCATTCCATAAACTTCCTTTACATATTCCCTGTTTTCATTAATATAAGATATTACCTGAGAACCTACTACACCCAAACCTAGAAATCCTATTCCAATTACTTTGCCCATATCGGTCATCCTTTCTTACTTTTCTTGATTGATTTATTAATAAAAGTATAGTAACATCAAATAGTATATAAGTAAAATTAATACATTTTATAGTTTAGATAAAT
>NZ_CBDLAM010000087.1:4856-15574 GCF_965301125.1 Anaerosporobacter sp.
ATATCAGATATTAATCACTAAAAATCTAATATTATTCGAAGGAGTGGGTATTATGGAAATACGGAACATCATTTCTTTTTTAAAAATCGCAGAAACTAATAGTTTCTCTAAAGCTGCTTCAGCTCTTGGTTACACACAATCCAATGTAACTATGCAGATCAAGCAACTAGAGACCGAACTTGGTACTGTATTATTTGATCGCATAGGTAAACGAATCACACTCACCGAAAATGGAAAATTGTTTTCAAACTATGCTAACGAGATTATTTCTTCAATAGATAACGCTAAAAATGCCCTATCTGATAGTTTAGTTCCTAGCGGCGAAATTAAAATAGGGATTTTAGAGTCCATTTGTATTACGTATATGCCTGAAATTATTACTAGGTTTCATAGGGAATATCCAGAGGTTAACACAATTATTAAAATTGGTAACTTTGAAGAACTTTCCTCTTTATTAAACACAAATCAAATAGATTTACTATGGACATTTGATGAACCAATCTCCAATGATAATTGGATCAAAACGCTTGCGTATCAAAACCCTATATGTATCCTCGCCTCACCAAATAACACTATCTTTAACGAAAGAGAATTATCCCTTGAATCATTTTCTAATAAAACATTCATATTTACAGAAAATGATTGCAGCTATGGGAATGCCTTTAAGCAATTACTTACTTCCTCTAAAATACCTTTTAATACCTTTATGGAAATAGGCAATACTGAAATTATCAAGAAATGATTTGCCGCTGACTTGGGGCTATCTGTATTACCTGAATTTACAATTCAGACAGAATTAAAGATGGGTGCCATTCGAATAGTCCCTATCTCTGAATTCCAACTTACAATGTACGGACAGGTTTTCTACCACAAAAACAAATGGGTTTCTCAAACTATGAAAGCATTCCTATCTATCCTCATAGATCATATAGAACAATTAAACACACCTTGAATAAGTAATGAGTGGATGAAAATTATACTTTAGATTGTTAATGCCCTGTGTTACAGTAACCACAGGGCATTATTACCAAATTATTTAGTTAACAATATTGATATTTTGTTTTCATCTTTACAAAGAAGAATGCTGTCAACATAAGTGATATGAATTCTGCAACGACAATAGCAAACCAAATACCATCTAGTTGTAAAAATATTGGCAATATCATAACTGCACCAACCTGAAATACAAGGGCTCTCATAAATGAGATCAGTGCGGACACTAGTCCATTATTAAGCGCAGTAAAGAAAGCCGAACCAAACACATTAAATCCACAAAAAAGAAATGAAATTGAATACAACATAAATGCTCGTTGTGTCATTGCAAGCAAATCTGAATCATAACTTACAAATAATTTTGCAAGTGGCAAAGCCAAGACTTCAGCAAGTGCTGTTAGAATCAAAGAAAAACAGCCTATCAAAAACAAGCCCTTTTTTCGCATATTTTTCAGTTCATCGCTGTTTCCAGCGCCATAATGATATCCAATAACGGGTGCTATACCAATAGAATAACCAGTAAAAATGGAAATGAAGATAAAGTTTATATACATTATTACCCCGTATGCTGATACACCGTTCTCACCTGCAAACCTCATCAATTGAAAGTTATAGAGCATATTTACCAGTGACATTGAAAGGTTTGTCATTAGCTCAGAGGATCCGTTAGTACATGTCTTTAAAAAAGCCTTACCATCAAAGGTTGATTTTCCAAGTCTTAGACGACTTCTATTAGGAAGTGCAAAGTAAATAAGTGCTGCTAAGCCACCTACACACTGGCTAATAGCTGTTGCGATTGCCGCGCCAACAAGTCCCCACTTAAATATAGCAATAAACAAGGCATCAAGCACAATGTTGGTCAAACCTGCTGCAACGGTAATAACAAGACCTAGGTTAGGTTTTTCTGCTGTTACAAGAAAACTTTGAAAAGCATTCTGTAGTATAAATGCTGTAAGTGATACTAAAAGAATTGTACCGTAAGTAACACAATCTTCAATCATAGCTCCTTCAGCCCCAAGCATTATGGAAACAGGACGAATAAAAATAATTCCAACAATAGAAAACAATATTCCAAGACCAATCGTTATATATATAAGCATTGAAAAAAGGTTATTTGCTTTCTTTTCGTTCCCTTCACCAAAAGTTTTTGCAACAAGGGCGCTACCCCCTGTCCCTATCATAAAACCGATTGTACCGAAAATCATTATGAATGGCATAATCAAATTGATAGCCGCAAACGGTGTTTTTCCTACAAAGTTTGATACAAAAATCCCATCTACCACACCATAAATTGATGTGAACACCATCATTACGATTGATGGGAAAGTAAATCGTAATATTTTTTTATAAGTAAAATGTTCTGATAACTGAATGTTCATAATATTAACCTTTATAACTCATTAATTTTTCTGTTCATTTCGTCACGATATCGCTGTGTCAGTCGGATATACATCTCTTTTTCTTCTGTTGTCCAACTCTCAAAAATATCGTTCTCTATTTTAACCAACGGGTAAGCTTTTTCTTCCATAACTTGTTTTCCTTTATCGGTCAAACAAACTAGCATATTTCTACCACCAGTAGGTTCAAGATAGACAATATCCTCCTTTTCCAACTTACGGATAGCAGAGTTGATTGTCTGTCTGCTGATGCCTGAAAGCCTGCATATATCAATTTGAGAACATTTTTCTCCAATAACGCAGATGGTATAAAGGATATTCATAGCACTGTCAGATAAGCCGAGCTTAACCCCTGCTTCGTGATAAAGCGCACCTATTTCGCTTGATAAATAAATATAGCGTATGAACTCATTGTTAAATTTTCTCATTAAGCACCTCCTTGTCCGAAATCATACAGTTATATATAATAGTATGATTTCGGACAAATGTCAATACTTCACTTCCCCTTTTATCAACTCAATCACATCATCATACTCTTTTCCCCTGGCAGTCGGTGTAGCTTGAATTACATAAATCTCTTTTTTCTCTGGAACTACTGTAATGTTTTGGCCACCAAAACCTCTACAGCCATAATAATCTTCACCTAACCACCAGAGATAACCGTAACTTTTGTTCTGCTTCGATGGGGTAATTGCTTCTGCAACATATTCCTTTGATACAATTTGTTTTCCATTGTACATTCCATTCTGTAGGAACAACTGACCAATACTTAGCATTTCATGGGCAGTTAAGTTAGAAGGACTTTCGTTCTTTCCACTATTCCCCTCTCCGCCTTCTGCACAGCTATATCCAATGTTACATTTGCTTTTCCACCACGGACCACTAGATATATTAAGGGGTTTATACAGGTTCTCGTTTACAAAATCAAAGATATCTCTACTGGTTACTACTTGTAAAACAGCCGTAAGTAAGATAACATCAAACTCACTATAATTGAATTTAGTCCCAGGCACATTGACAACATCGGTTTCTGCAATGTGCTCTATCCAGTTTGAACTTCTTCTAAGGACAGACAGCTGCGGACAATGATAATGAACACCACCTACCCAATATATGCCTGAGGTCATAGTAAGAAGATGCCTTATGGTAATTGCCTTATGATACGGGTGCATACCTTGATTGAATTCATTCAGATATTTATAAATTGGCTCATCTAGACTCTTTATCAATCCTTGATTAAGACAAATCCCCGTACTAATAGATAGTATGCTTTTTACTACAGAGCGGATTACATTTCTACTTTCTCTTGTAAAGCCGTTGTAATACTTCTCTATTATTGTCTTTCCATCCTGCCATACTAAAACACCATTGATCAGTCTATATTGCTTTGTTTTAATGTATTCATCTATTTCTCTTCCATCAATCATAACAAATACCTTCCTATTACGGAATTAGAATTATTCTTTAAGTCACGCGGAGTTCCTACTGCAATTATTTCTCCACCTTCTTTACCTCCACCTTGTCCCATTTCTATAATATAGTCACAGTTTGATAATACATGTAAATCATGCTCTGTTATAATAATTGTATTGCCACAGTCCACCAACTCATTCAGTAATAGCAGAAGTTTTTCTGTATCGTATAAGGATAAACCTGTTGTTGGCTCATCTAGAATATATAACGAACCTTTTGAACCTTTCTTCACTGTCTTCTTTCCTTTAGAAAGCTCCTTCGCAAGCTTAATACGCTGGCTCTCACCACCAGAGATTGTTGGGATTGCTTGTCCTAGTGTAATATATCCCATACCTACCTGCTGCATAATTTCCAATATATCACTAATTCCTTTATCCTTATCTTCAAAATATTCTCTTGCTTCATCTACACTCATATTTAATACATCACAGATATTTTTTCCATCTAAAAATACCTCTCTTGCTTCAGCAATGTATCCAGTACCTACGCAATCATCGCATATCAGATCAATAAAGTTACCATATCCAACATAATGATGCAAAATCCCCTCACCTTTGCATCTAGAACACCCTCCTTCGGAATTTCTAGTAAACATAGAGACAGTATAGTTACTTGACTTTGCTTCCTCTGTATTCGCAAAAAGACTTCTGATTCGATCAAGAATTCCTGTGTACGTTGCTGGACATGATGTTTTGTTCCTTCCAATTGGTTTTTGGTCAATAATAAAGCAACTTTTTAAATGTTCTGTTCCTGAAAGAATGGTATCCCTAGTTTTATCTTCATTGTTTTCTTCTTCCTCAGGCGAATCTTCTTCTGGAGCAACACATTTTTTCTTTAAAATCTCTTTTAATTTTGGAACTAAGGTATCAGTAATCAAACTTGATTTACCGCTACCTGATACCCCCGCAACTCCTACCATAACACCAAGTGGAATCGTAACATCAACATTCTTTAGATTATGCAAGGTGGCATTTGTAATTCTTAGAACCTCATTATCATAGGTCTCTCTATATTCTCGTTTAACAGGAAAAGTAGATTTTTCAGTAAGATAAGGCGCTGTTCTTGATTCTTCACACTTTAGAAATTCTTCTAAAGTACCTTCAAATATTTTCTTTCCACCTTGTACTCCTGCACCGGGTCCCATATCAATGATATAGTCAGCATTTTTCATAAAACCTTCATCATGCTCTACAGCAACTACCGTATTTCCATTCTCCACAAGTCTTTTTAGAAGCCTGATTAAGTTTTCCTTCTCTATTTCATGAAGTCCTATCGTCGGTTCATCAAATACAAATATAATAGAATCCATTTCTGCCATGATATAGGAAGCAAGGAAGATACGCTGTAATTCTCCTCCTGACAAGGTAGGTACTTTTCTTGTCAAAGCCAAATGACTTAGTCCTACTTCCATCAAGCCTTCAAGCTTTTCAAGTATCTTAACTACCAATTGATTTTTCCCACCAGCGTATTCCTTTAGAAATTTATAAATATCGCTAACATACATATCTTCTAATTCAACAATGTTCTTTCCAGCAATTGTAGTATGTAACGCCTGTGTTCCCAATCCAACTCCATGACATTTGGGACAAGTTCTCATACCTACATAGTCAAGTTCGGTAATCCAAGTTGATTTCCCGCGTCCTATTTGATATTTATAACTCTCCATAAGCCAAGGGATTACTCCCATAAATCCAGTAGGACCAGAAAAGCCACCGCCATCACCATATTTGAATAATCTAAATTCTTCTTCACTTAGAGAACGCAGCGTTCTTTTTCTACTAATATCATAAATTTTCTCAAACCTGCCTACCAAATGACTATAATGTGTCTGATTGCCATAAAAAAGATTTTCAATGGTTACATCTAGTTCTTTGAAAATCTCATCTTCCTCTACTAAAAATATGGAACCTGCTCCTCTACACCTTGTGCACATTCCCTTAGGTGAATTCTTTTGAAAATTAGCAATTTCCAAAGGAATTCCATCGTCATATCCATCTTCAATTACACCATAGTTAGCAAATAGTGCTGCAAGCATTGCATCAATATTTATTCTTGTACCTACTGTACTTCTTGGGTTTGACTGACGTATAATTCGTTGTTCTACTGCAACTGTTGGTGAAAGCCCTGTAATACTATCAAATATTTCCTTATGATCGATAGTAAACTGTGAACCCGAGAAAGTGAGATATCTCTTCTTCCCTTCTTCGTATAATGTATCAAAAGCAAGACTGGACTTCCCACTTCCCGAAACTCCAGTAATGACAGTAAGCTTATTCTTCGGTATCTTCACATCTACACCTTGAAGATTATGTATTCTTGCGTTTTTAATTTCTATGAAATTATGCACCTTTTCTTGACTCCTTTTATTCAATTTCTTAATAGTTAATTGCGAAACTATTTGTAGTGCATAAAGAAATATCAATGTGTTTTATGCACGGAGAAGAGTTTCGCAATTACCTAAATTTCTTTAGGCTAAACAGAGTATTCGTTTTAACATATCGTATTGCAATTCGGACAAATCCTATGAATATCAAACTTACTTCTTTATTCTCGGTAGAATTCTTCAACCGCTTCGGCAAAGAAATCTGCTATACCAGCACCATATTGTCCATCTAATGACGCTTTCATTTTCTCATCCTTTTTATATATATCCGCTAGTTCCAGTATTAGCACTTTCGCATCTTTCAATTGATAAAGTTGCTTTGATACAAAATCGTATTCCCCAATAATTGCTTTCACCTCAAAGGAAGAAGTATCCGATCCACGTTTAGTCGCTAGTTTTTTCATTATTTCATCTATCCGCTTTTGATATGCTTCCATAACTTTTGAATTAGTATTCTTTGCAGAATTTAATACACTTTCCTTGTCTCCATACCACTCTACTACTTTTTCAAAATTTTTCTGCGCCTTTTCATTAGAGGCATTTTCTATAAAGTATTCACCATAATTCTCCATACTTCCATACTGCTTAATAAAAAAATTCTTTTGTTCTTCTGACATATTAGATATCATTGACTGATACAATTCTTCAATCTCAGCCTTGTTAAATACTGATAAATCCATCTTGTTCTCTCCTTTCAGAATTTCATTGATACTGGTAATAAGACGATTTAATCTGTCACGTTTTAGCTCAAGCATCTTTTTTTGACTACTTAAAATCGACTCTTTATCAAAATTAGGAGAACACATAATAGAATTGATATTCTTTAAAGGTATATCAAATTCTCTAAAAAACAAAATTTGTTGCAATGTTTCTAATGCTTTATCGTCATAAAGCCGGTATCCCACCTCATTACACTTCGTAGGATTTAAAAGTCCAATTTCATCATAATAATGAAGTGTGCGTACGCTAATACCCGTTAACTCAGCTACTTCTTTTACAGTTTTCATCATATGACCTCCTATTCTTGATAAAACCAGCATATCCTATGACGTTCCGTGAGTGTCAAGAATTTTTTTACTATTCTTTTCTAAACAGTACATAGCAATATTCCTTTTCTACTGTCCCCATAATTGTCGTTAATTTACTTTCACAGTAAAACTGAAAGCCACTTTTTTCGATAACTCGTCTTGATTGGTCATTCCAGATGAAATGCCCCACTGTGAGAAAATCCAACGATAGTTGTTCAAAACAATATGAAATAACTCTATGTACCGCTTCTAACATCAATCCTTTTCCCCAATATGCCTTACTCAGAACGTACCCTAATTCACGTCCTTTCTTTTCTTCAAAATCACCTTTGAACTTATCTTCACTATGTTTTTTATGTAATCTCTACAGATTCATCTTTGCAACATATTCCTTACTTTTAGCAGTCATCTCTACCCAAGCAGGTCGGAATCCACTTTTTATTGCATTTCTTACCGACTTAATATTTGACCATGCTGCACAGTAAAATGGCACCTTATTATGGCTTAATATCTCTATCGCTAATTTACTTGTTAACGCACTAGCTATTCCCTTACGACGATACTGTGGTAATACATCAACTCCGATTTGCCACATCGTATCACAATCTGCGGAACACGCTGCTAAACCAATTAATACGTCATTATCATATGCACCAACACCAAGTACATCTAATTCCTTTCGATCTTTGCATAATGCATTACTCCATTCTGATATATACAAATCTGTAAAATCCTTTTGTGTTAATACTCGAGTTTCATATTCACATGGTAACTCTTCTAATCGATCCATATCTGGCAAAAAATACTCCGCCATAAAACAGATGCGAAGATTATGTTCTTGCAATGCATCATTCAAAATATGCATATTCGGCGTTTCAAAGCAATGTTCTATTGAATACTTAACAAGATAAGCCTCCACAACATCTATAAGATCCTCACGTACAGAAGCAACTATGTTAGAACCATACGAAACTAAGTTACATGTAAATGCTTCGTTAAGATATTTTCTTGCATTTCTGTGTAATCTAGATATAACTATTTTGTTCTCCATTGAGAGAAAGTCCTTTGCATCACAGTTTGAATCTATCGCTGACTGTTGCATAGCAATTTTTAATATATCATTATTATTCATAACCAATTCTCCTTATAAAGCAGTTGTCCATTTTTAAGCCAAAGTTGAATTTTTAAATTAACATTGATAGACTGACATATCTTCTACAAATTAATATTTGCTTTCCTAGCTTGACTACATAAGTCTTTTGTAGCTAAAGTATATTCTTTATTATCTTTGATAAAATGTGTTCCACATTGTCTAAAATCAAAGTGCGTATTCTTACGCATACATTGATTTCTTATATCAAGAACCCAATCATAGTCCAAAGGACGTGCATTTCGATCCGATTCACCACCTACTACTACCAGATCAATTCCCTTTAGATATTTTTCTATATTAATTTGTTCAATTAATGGCTGACAGATGATATTCTTATGTTTGATTGGCATGTCTAGAAACAGTGGCAATCTCAAATCAGCCATAGCTTGATTCTCTACGCTACAACCAACAACTACATTATCATATCCCAACATTCAGCACGCCATGCATCTGCCTCCTCTATTAAAAAATGTGTGGAAAAACATAAAAATACACATTGCCCAGATTTCATCTTATATTCGCCCGATTTCTTCTTTTCAATTGGGGCATAAAATTTGTCTGTGCGTACTATCTCATTGGTATCAATACCTCTCCTTGCATCTCCTTTATGTATATAACAATACTTGCACCCTTCACTATATCTATGACAACCACGCCAAGGTCTCCACATTGCCATCGCATTTCCCCCTTTTAGTAAATTATAGCTTTATCACGGATGAATTAAATATGTACATCTGACTACTACTTATACCCATATAGAAAAATCACCATAATGAAATACACCGCTACCATGATGTAATTTACCTTCTTCTTTTAATTGATGAAATGCTTGTCTCATATCTTCAATTATAGATGGTTCAATATTCAAATCATGATGCGCAGGAAACACTCTATTAACCTTTAGTTTAGCAATTCTTTCAATAGAGTGCAAATAAGCTTGTGGATCGGTCGAAGGATAATACGCAAATAAAGTATCTTTATAAACTAAATCCCCAGTGAATAGATATCTCTTATCTTTTTCATAAAAACACATATGCCCTGGGGAGTGACCGGGTGTATGTAATACTTGTATCAATCGCCCACCGATATCAATAGTATCATTATCCTTCAGCACCCTTGTGGCAGTTCCTTGAAATATACTATAATCATTTATATCAAATTCTTTTGGTAATTCACATCGTTCAACTACAGATACCCTTACTTGTTCCAATGTTAACGGAAATTCTCCAGAAAGCCAATTCACCTCATCTTTATGTACATAAAACTTAGGGAAATATCTAAGACCACCAATATGATCCCAGTGTACATGAGTTGTCACAGCAGTGATAGGTTTACCCGTTAATTTTATAACTTCATTATAAATATTCATAATCCCAAGACCTGTATCAATCAAAAGACTACTCTCAGTTCCGTTCAATAAGTATGCATGAGTTTCCTCCCAGTGTTTATACTCACTGATGATATATGTATCTTTATCAATCTGATCAATGGCAAACCAATCACTCATTGGTTAATCCTCCTTACCTAAGTAAATAAGTATCTCTATTTCTTACTCAAGGACTTTAATTCACTAATAATAAAAGCTCCCATAGTTGCTATTGCAAATATAACACCAACATCACTACTAAGTCCCAATAATAATCCCGTTATCAATCCCATTATGCCAAGTACAATTGTAACTAGAAAAGCTACCTGTGCTTTACTCATACCTCTCCTCCTCGTTAAGTTGACCCTAATTTCATTAGATACTATTATATCCACTGAATAAATACAGTTTTATCCTTACTATTATATCCTGCTTCCTCATAGAACTTAAGTGTGCTCTCACTTTTTGATCCCGTCATTAGCATTAACTTATAACAATTTTCTTTCATAGCAATCTTTTTTGCGTAATTTAAGCACTTTGTAGCTAATCCCTTTTTACGATACGATATGTCGGTTATTACATTTTCAACAAATGCATAGGGTTGTTGATTATGCGTTAAATTAGGAATAATAACACATACACAAGAAGAAACAATTTTCCCATCTTCCTCTGCAACTATTATGTGATGATCTTTGTCATTCAAAATCTTCTTCCATAGTTCTTTAATATCTTCTGATTGTTCAGGCATCGGATTATCATGTAATTGCATATAAAGTTTCATTAGCCCATCATAATCTTCATTATTAATTTCTCTAATCATACTAATCCTCCATTTATTTACCAAAATTCCTTATCGTTACTTTCTATAGATCCAATTATTAGCATTATTTCACTTCCCCTTTTATCAACTCAATCACATCATCAT
>NZ_CBDLAM010000088.1:0-9408 GCF_965301125.1 Anaerosporobacter sp.
CCATCTGGATTAAACATACGCATTCTAAAATCCGCAACCTCAGAAGGACAAATCAAAACCATACCATCAGAACCAATGGCAAAATGTCTATCACTAACATATCTAGCAAGTTCAGGTAAATTATTTAATTTTTGATTAATAGCATCTATATAAACGTAATCATTACCATACGCTTGCATCTTAGTAAAACGAATTCTCATCTTATCTCCATGCCTATCACAAGAACACTTGCGAAACTGCTTCAACAAGCTGAAAGCACGTAAAGCATGGCTCCTTTCATAGATTTTTATTTTTAGGATTACTTGTGTATTTTTAAATACTGAATGCAAAACTCTATATATGTTTTATAGCTTCCTAGCTAACAGTCTATAACACAAAACACGCTACACACCTAAGTACTTCTATGCGTGTACAATACAGGAATCAAAATGGTACGGAAGCGCCTTCGATTCGGCATCCTGCCTCAGCTCAGACTTGTTCGGCATCCATGCCTCACATTCCTAGTTTATATAGTACACACTAAAAAGTACTATAGATGTTTCGCTATTGTTTCTTAGTCATAGTCTGTTAGCTAGGAAGCAGATTTACATTATAGAGAGTTTTGCTATTATTACTTTATAGATACACAAGTACAAGACCTTTGACTCCCAAATCCCCTTTAGGCAATTGTGAAACTCTTTTTGATTTTCTCAGTTTCTTGGCTAACGTATTATAACACGAAACAGTTATATATCATGAAAGTATCGAAATTGCTTATTTTTAATCTTTCATCTACGCATTCCTATAATATTACAGGAATACATCTAAAGAAAATGCGAAACTCATAATAACTTAGATTACACTTCAATATTGAAGTGTTTCGAAACATACCAAAGTTTCGCTCACCACCTAGCCATTTAACGCCTGATCAAGATCCTTGATAATGTCATCTACATGTTCAAGACCAACTGATAAACGTAAGAATGTATCAGTAATGCCCAGTTTTTGTCTTGTTTCTTCTGTTAAGGATTCATGGGTTTGTGTACGTGGATACGTAATTAATGTTTCTGTACCACCTAAACTCTCAGCAAACATAATCATATCAAGATTCGCTAATAATTTCTCCACAGTTTCAAAACTATCTACATTAAAGGAAATCATACCACCAAATCCTGTGGTTTGTTTCTTTGTTACTTCATAGTTAATATGATCTTCAAAACCTACATAATATACTTTTGTAACCTTTGGTTGGGTTCTTAACCAGTTAGCAACTTTAATTGCATTTTCATTATGACGTTCCATACGAACTGGTAATGTCTTCAAACCACGAAGTAATAACCAGCAATCAAATGGTGCAAGCATATTTCCTTGCGTCTTAATTTGACTCGTAATAAACTCAGCCAACTCAGGAGTCTTAACAACAACAAGACCCGCAAGCGCATCATTGTGTCCGCCAATAAACTTAGTACCACTATGAACCACTATATCAGCTCCGAGTGTTAATGGTTTCTGGAAATACGGAGATAGAAATGTATTATCAACAACTGTTAAAGCTCCAATGGATTTTGCAATCTTAGAAATCTCTGCAATATCTGCTACCTTCATCATTGGGTTTGTTGGTGTTTCAATGAAGATTATTTTTGTTTTCTCTGTAACTGCTGCTCTAACATCTTCCACATTTGACATATCAACGTATTTGAAATTAGCACCATATCTACGGTAAATATCTTCACCAATACGATATGTTCCACCATAGATATCATCTGTTAATAATACCTCATCACCTTCATTCAAACTCATGAATACAGCCATATTTGCTGCTTGTCCACTAGTAAATGCAAAACCGGCATACCCTTCTTCTAAAATAGCCATCGTTCTTTCAAGCTCTTGTCTTGTTGGATTTTGAAGACGAGAATAATCAAAACCTGTTGATTGTCCTAGTGCTTTATGACGAAATGTTGATGTCTGATATATTGGAAAGCTTACGGCACCTGTAATTGGATCATTACCTAATGCGCCATGAACAGCTCTTGATTCAAAATGCAAATCTTCTTTTCTGCTATAATCACTAAAATTACTGAAATTCTTCATTGTAATACACACCTCTATACTTTCTGTGATTTCCACATATGTTTCTTGTGAGTAAGCGCGACTCTGTATACAAGAATTTTCGTTCTGGAAGAAATCCTATTCTTTCTAAGGCGAATCGCGTGCATGAAAAAAGTCATAAAAGAATTTTCATTCTCTTATGACTTATTCTTTATTGTTAAATTATAATCCACGTAACATATCATGTCAACTTTTTATAAAAACATTCTATTTTCGTTATCGAATTATAGAACTTAGATTTTCGTAGACCAATTAGAACAATCAATTACTTTCGTAGCAAAATCTTCATAGAAATCTGGTTCATGGCAAATCAAAAGGATACTTCCTTTGTAGGCCTTTAACGCTCTCTTTAATTCGTCTTTCGCTTCTACATCAAGATGGTTTGTAGGCTCATCTAGTAATAAAATGTTAGTTTCTATGTTAATCAATTTACATAGACGTACTTTGGCTTGTTCACCACCACTAAGGACACGAACTTGACTCTCAATATGCTTTGTAGTTAAACCACATTTTGCAAGTGCAGAACGAACTTCATACTGCGTGTAAGAAGGGAACTCTTTCCATATCTCTTCAATACAAGTATTGTTCTTAGCTCCCGTCATTTCTTGTTCGAAATAGCCTTTGTATAAGTAATCCCCTAATACCACTTTTCCTTCAAGAGAAGGAATAATTCCTAAGATACTCTTTAATAATGTGGATTTACCAATACCGTTTGCTCCAGTAAGAACGATTTTCTCACCACGTTCCATAGCAAATGTAATTGGTTTGGATAATGGTTCCTCATATCCAATTACAAGATGCTCCGTTTGGAAGATGTAACGGCTAGCTGCACGAGCTTCTTTGAAGTTAAACTCTGGTTTTGGTTTCTCTTTTGCAAGTTCAATTACATCCATCTTATCTAATTTCTTTTGTCTAGACATCGCCATGTTTCTAGTAGAAACTCTAGCTTTGTTTCTAGCAACGAAATCTTGTAATTCACTAATTTCTTGTTGTTGTCTCTTATAAGCAGCTTCAAGTTGTGCTTTCTTTACTTCATATACTTCTAAGAATTTATCATAATCACCTACATAACGATTTAATTCTGCATTTTCCATATGATAGATAATATTAACTACACTATTAAGAAATGGAATATCATGTGAAATAAGGATAAAAGCACTCTCATATTCTTGTAGATACCGTTTTAGCCATTCAATATGAACAACATCTAAGTAGTTAGTAGGCTCGTCTAATAGAAGAATATCTGGCTTCTCTAATAATAATTTAGCAAGTAAGATCTTCGTTCTTTGCCCACCACTTAAATCCGTTACATCTTTATCAAGTCCAATAGCATCGATACCTAACGCTCTTGAAATTTCATCAACCTTTGAATCAATAATATAGAAATCATGGGAATCTAAGGTGTCCTGAATAACACCAAACTCTTCCATCATAGCTGCAAGTTCATCATCATCTTCTGCTTCTGCCATCTTGTTACATAATTCATTCATCTTCGCTTCAAGTTCAAAAAGAAATGCAAAAGCAGACTTTAATACATCACGAATTGTCATTCCTTTTGTAAGTACTGCATGCTGATCTAAGTACCCTACACGTACATTCTTAGACCATTCTACATTTCCTTCATCTGGCATTAGCTTACCAGTTACTATATTCATAAAGGTAGATTTTCCTTCACCATTGGCCCCTACAAGTCCAATGTGCTCTCCTTTTAACAAACGGAATGACACATTATTAAAGATAGCACGATCTCCAAATCCATGGTTGAGATTGGTTACATTTAATATACTCATAATTACACTCATGCACACCGCAAGCCAGCTTACGATACTGCCTAATATACAGTTGAAAGAAGGCAGTGCATGAATCCTTTCTTGATATTTTAGTCTTTCAACCTATACTTTTTGTCAACTAAGGTTGTTGCATGATGATTCATAATAAAGCATCACACAACAACCTCCATTAATCTACATATTAGTCACTGTATATTATATCGAAAAAAAGTATAAAATCAAGTATAAATTATTCCGTACGCTGACGTCTCTTCTTGCTAACCACAATTGCAATAGCAAATAACGCGGCTGCAAATAAGATTTGTATCCCCATGTAACCTAGTAATTCTTTCACATTTTCATTAGTAAATGTGGTAATTTCCGCAATCCTATCATTGGTAAATATATACCAATAATTTGGCGTAAATTTAGCTACCTTATTTACTGTATCGGATAGTAAATATTGTGGAACGAAAGCTCCACTTATGAATGCAAGTCCTAGGGAACAAACTGTTGAAATTGTTCCAAGAACATTCTCGGATTTGGCTGTTAAACCTACGATATAACCCATAGCTAAAGCGCTAAATAAGAATGCAAAAGTATTTAATATATTAAGTCCCAATCCCAATGTTGTAGCTTTGCTAGGACTAAGCATGATACCGATTACTACCATAATTACAAAGAAAATGAATGCGAAGATAAAATTAGCAAGCATCATCTCCAGATTCGCTCTTTTATCGGAAACGGGAGCTACTATATTCCTTCTTCTAATATTAAGATCATTAAATACCAACATGATACCACCAATACAGGATATAAAACCTGCTACTAAAACATATGATAAGAAATTAAAGAATACTTGATAATAGCTTGTTGCATTCGCTTCTTCCTTTTCCTGTACTAGATTAACAGTACCAGATTCTTTCAGCGTATCTTTTGTTAACCTACATAGTTCACTTAATGATGCTTCTGGCATAGTATCCTTATAGGTTTTCAAGGTGTTAAAGTACGTATTAATCGCATTATCAATATAAAAACTATTCTGTGAATCTGGTACACTTCGTTTATCGATTGCAACTACTTTACCATCTAAGAAGCGTTGTTCAAACCCTTCATCAATCGTTATGATATATTCAACCTTACGGATGAATAAGGCATCTTCTAACTCTTCCTTCCCTGTTCCTACATCAACAAATTCACAGTAGTCTCTTAAATATTCCTTTAAATCTGTTACCAACTCACTTTCCGTATCCTTATTAATGAATGCAGTTGGTACTTTCGTTGCCTTGAATGTTTCATCCGTAGTACTGGAACTAGTATTCATAATTAAAATCCCTATAAATATTCCCACATAGATTAACAAAGTCGGAATTGACTTCTTTAATACTTTGATATATCCATTAAATACTTGCATATTGTCTCCTCCTTGTGGCAAAATAAGTAATTGCTACGAATACTAGAGTTACAAGTACCATACATATAAGATTAAACCAGTATTTTTCGAGCGAATCAAAATAGTATAGATAATATAAACTATCTGTTATAAGATTAGATGGATTGATCTTTGAGAAAAATGGAATATGTTCCGCTACCATATATTTAATTTCAGGATTCATAAGACCCGATAAGAACGAAAGAAATAACACTACTGCATTACAAATCGCATTAACTGTCTTTTCGTTCTTTTTAATAACAGATCGTAACATTGCTCCAAATGTAACACCACAGATACTTCCCAGTACACAGGTTAATACTACTAGTAAGGCTCTTGTACCAAAATCAATAGATAAAACATTCGCCATAAAAGCAATAGCAACAAAAACACAAAGCACTTGAACCGTAATAGCCGCACCAATATTGCAGATTAATAACTTAAGTTTATGAACAGGTGCTACATTAATTCTTGCACCATTAGCAGATTTATCTCCTTGAATATCACTAATCTCGGTTATTCCAAAATTACAACCATATAAACAAGCTAATGACAATAGTGCATAATAGTAAATTAAAGTATAGTCGGGTGCCTTGCCATTTACATTGGTGTCATTAATGTATTCAATACTCTTCATGGAGTCGTTTATTAATTGCTGAACTTTTTCTGGATTAACACTTGCTACAACAGAAATCTTCTTTGCTGTTTGTATATAGTTATCTACAAATGATTTGAGAATTGTCTCTTCAATTCCAGAACCACCGATATATAAGCTTGGCTTCTCACCATCTATGATATATCCAGTTATCTCGCCCTCCAGTAAAAGTTCTTTCGCCTCTTTCTCACTAACTTCTTTTATCTTGAACATATTGGTATCTTCGCTAAACTTTGCTTCCTTTGCAGCATCTAATATATAACTTGGTTCATTAGCTTCAACGAAAGCGATATCAATCATTGTGTATTGCTCTGCTTCATCAAAATTTGAAAACGCTAAACTAAATACAAATGATAAGAAAATCGGAAATAGTGCCGACCAAAATACATTATCTCTCTTCCGAAAGATACATTTCAATCTCATAAAATATAATCTAAGCATCATAGCTCTTATCCACCTTTCTCCCTTTAGTCCCTCAATTCTTTTCCTGTAATTTCAAGGAATACGTCATTCAAAGTAGGAAGTTCCGAATAGATTTTACCTATAGAAATCTTACGACTCTCAAAGTAATTAAGTACATGAACTAAATTATTCTTTCCCTTTTTTGATTTAATCACTGCTGTTTGCCCATTATAAGAAACGCTCGCAATATTTGGTATCTTCTTAATTTCTTCAATATTTTCTTCTGGTAAATGATATGTCTCAAGTGTAATTGTTTCGCCAAGAGAGATCATGTTCTTTAACTCTTCCTTCGTACCACTAGCGATTACTTTCCCATTATCAATAATAGCAATACGATCACAGAGCTGTTCTACTTCTTCCATATAATGTGTCGTATAGATTATGGTTGCTCCACCTTCATTTAATTTCTTAATACCTTCAAGAATCTTATTTCTACTTTGTGGATCTACAGCCACGGTAGGCTCGTCAAGTATGATTAATTTTGGTTTGTGTGCAATACCGCATGCAATGTTAAGTCTTCTAAGAAGACCACCGCTTAATTTCTTAGGATAAAACTTCTTAAAATCTTCTAGCGAAACAAACTCAATTGCTTCTTCTGTTAATCTTCTAATCTCTTTTGGATCTTTCACATAGAGACTACAAAAATAATAAATATTATCATACACAGTAAGTTCATTAAACACTGCAACATTTTGCATAATTAATCCAATATCCCTCTTTATATCATACGCATCTGGTCGCATCTGCTTTCCAAAAATCTCAATGGAGCCTTTGTCATATTTTAATAATGATAGAATACAATTGATTGTTGTTGATTTACCTGAACCATTGGGCCCAAGAAGTCCGAAGATTTCTCCTTCTTGAATCTCAAGATTTAGATGATCTAGGGCTACAAGCTTATCGTATCTTTTAACTAAGTTATTTACTTTGACTATCATACATTCTCCTCCAACATTTTATAAAAATTAAACGCTTTCCTTTTTGATACATTCAAAACTTATTTTCTACAGCATAACTATACCATGTTATGGAAATCGTCTCTAGTGTAAACCGTCATAAAACAATATGACAAATGTAATATGTGTTTTATATTGAGATTTTAAATTTCACATGGTATAGTTGAAGAAGGTAATTGCAAAACTCTTTTCCGTGCACATAGCGTTTCGCAATTGCCTATATAATTTAAGAATGTGTAAGGAAGGGGTCTATAAAGTTGACTGATATCATTGATAAACTTGTATTACTAGCGCTTAACAGTGCCTTTTGTTTTCTATGTATTAACAGTACATACGCAATCGTGTACTTCCTCCTTATTGTTATCTTTTCATGCATCTGTACTTGTACAGAAAAAAAACAAATTCATTTATATGTATTTGTTCTTTATTTAATAATAAGTTCCTTCTTCCCGATTTTACTATATTACCTTCCGATTATGGTTTATGATATATTCACAATCGAATTACAATCGGCTATTGTGTTTGAACTCATTCCGTTTGCTGTTAACTTTGATTTCTATTACAACAACAAGCTACCCGTCTTTTGTATAATGGTTGTAACTGGTTTACTTATCAAATACAAATCAGAAAAGAATACTACATTAATTAACGAATACAATCATCTACGAGATGACACCAAAGAATTGGAGATTATACTTGAGAAACAAAATCAAACGTTACTTGAGAATCAAGACATCGAAATCACTGCTGCTATGTTAAGCGAACGAAACCGGATTTCAAAAGAAATTCACGATAACATTGGACATCTTCTATCAAGATCTCTACTTCAAATAGGTGCCCTACTAACCATAACCAAAGAAGAAATAACAAGAGAAACCTTAACGAGTCTTCGTGATTCCATATCAGATGGAATGGATAGTATTCGAAGCAGTATTCACAACATGCATGATGAATCCATTGACTTATACAATGCCATTCTTAAACTTACAAGTGATTTTACATTCTGCCATGTTAGTTTTCAGTATGATTTAACCAACCAACCAGATGCCAAAATTAAGAGTTGTCTGATTAATATTGTGAAGGAATCCCTAAACAATGTAATGAAACACTCCAATGCGACAAACGTATCTATTAAGTTATTAGAACATCCTGCCATGTACCAGCTTATTATAGCCGATAACGGTACCTTGTCTTCTACTGCTAAATGGTATCTGTCTCAGAACAAAACTGGTGATGGTATGGGTTTACAAAGTATGGCTGATCGTATCAAATCCTTTCAAGGTAATTTTAATATCCTAACGGATAAAGGATTTGAGATATTCATAACTATTCCAAAAAGGGAGGGCATTAATTATGAACATTCTAGTAATTGATGATGATAATTTGGTTTGTTCATCACTAAAAATTATCTTATCAGCAGACCCAGATATCAATGTAATTGGTTCCGATAACAATGGTGCTGCTGCAATCGAATTATATGAGAAGTTAAAACCTGATGTTGTTCTTATGGATATTCGAATGGAGGGTATGACTGGCCTTGAGGCAGGGGAAGTGATCTTAAACAAGCACCCAGAAGCAAAGATTCTATACTTAACCACCTTCTTAGATGATGACTATATTATCAAAGCTTTGAATATTGGCGCGAAAGGATATATGCTCAAACAAAATTATGAAAGTATTATTCCTTCCATCAAAGCAGTTGAGATGGGTCAGAACGTATATGGTTATGAATTTATTACTAAGTTACCGAATCTAATGAACCAAGCTTCTTCTTCAAAAATCTATGAAGACCATGGCATCACTGAAAAAGAATATGAATTAATTACACAAATCGCAGAAGGATATTCCAATAAGGAAATCTCAGAGACACTATTTCTTAGTGAAGGAACCGTACGTAACTACATAAGCCTTATACTTGAAAAATTAAACTTAAGAGATCGTACACAGATTGCTATCTTCTATTATAAGAATAAGCAGTAAATAAATACATAAAATGAAGCTGTTACAAAATTATAAAATAGTCACGCTATGTTATTATAACAAATT
>NZ_CBDLAM010000088.1:9418-15494 GCF_965301125.1 Anaerosporobacter sp.
ATGGTGTATTTCAATGCACTTCATTTTAATAACATAGCTATTTTACTCAAACAATTTATTCAGATATATCTATTAATTTAGTAATTCAGTTTCAAGGTCTGATAACATAAGATCAAGAGCTGTAATACCACCTTCAGCTGTATACCATACAGCAGGATGAGCAAGATATACAATGTTTCCGTTCTTGTATGCGTCAGTTCCCATTACAAGCTCATTTTCCATAATCTCCTGTGCAAGTTGTGCTCCCTCAGTATTGATTGCAGCATCACGGTCCATTACAAATATGTATTCAGGATTCTTGTCTACGATAAACTCAAAGGAAGCTTCGTTTCCATGAGCAGAAGCATCAATCTTATTGTCAACACCCACATTTTCAAAACCGATTTCTACTCCGATGATAGAACAACGACCATCATTAGCAAGAACGTTAAAGCTACCACTTGTTGATAAACCGATTATAGCATTTTTACCCTCTGCAAACTCTGACAATGCAGTAATACGAGCTTCAAATCCGCTCATAAGCTGTGTTGCGTCATCTTCCTTAGCAAACATTGACGCAATTGTTTTTGCATTCTTTTCAACACTCTTAACTACACCAATTTCTTGATCTGTTGCAAGATAAACTACCGGAGCAATTTCACTTAAAGCATCATAAGAGGAGCTAAGACGTCCACCGATGAAAATTACATCAGGTTCAGAAGCCATAACAGCTTCTAAGTCTGCTTCTTTAATAGTTCCGAGATTTGCTACGCCATCTTTTGTAACGTAAGTCTGAAGATAGTCAAGAGATGTGTTCGCTGTGCCAACTACACGGTCTCCAAGTCCCAGCGCATCAAGAATATCTAGTGATGCCATATCAAGAATTGCGATTTTTTGAGGATCATAAGGTACTTCTAAATCTATTTCCTCTTTATTTGCATTTAAACTCTTAATCGTTATGGTTTCAGGTTTCTGTTCTGTTTCAGATGTTGATTCAGAATCAGCTTGATTTGCTGAATCAGCAACCTCTGTAGATGATGGCTCATTTGTTGATGTATCCTTATTTGATTTAGCGCATGCAGCCAAGCTCATAGTCATAACCAATGCTAACGCAAGAGATAATATTTTTTTCATAGTAAAATTCTCCTTTTTTAAAGTACCGAAAGATAGTGTTAATAATAGATTGATAGTGGCTTACCCGAAATCTCCATAATCTCAAAGTCTACCTTATAGATTTCGGCCAGTGTTTCCTTGTTAATCACCTCCTTAACTGTTCCAAACTTAGCAATTTTTCCATCTACAAACGCACAGATGTAATCTGAATAAAATGCTGCGTAATTGATTTCATGCAACACTAAAATCACCGTCTTACCCAACTCATCGCAGAGGCGACGAACAATTTTCATTAAATTAGTAGCATGATATATATCAAGATTGTTAGTCGGCTCATCAAGCAGAATGTACTCTGTATCCTGAGCTATAACCATCGCAATATAAGCTCTTTGTCTCTGACCACCTGACAATTCATCTATAAATCTGTCCTGAAATTCTTCAAGCTCCATATAATCGATTGCACGGTTAATAATATCATTGTCCTCTGAGGTATTATGCCCTCCGTTATAAGGAAATCTTCCGAACGCTACCAGTTCTCTAACGGTAAGTTTCATCTGAATGTTATTGCTCTGAGTGAGAATAGCAAGTCTTTTTGATAGTTCTTTACTCTTCCACTTTTTGATATCCTTGCCGTCAAAATCAACGATGCCTTTGTCACCAGCAATCAGTCTTGATATGATTCCCATAACAGTAGATTTTCCCGCACCATTAGGACCTATAAGAGACAGCACCTTTCCCTTAGGGACTTCAAAAGTAACTCCGTCAACAACGACTTTTTCATCATATCGTTTTGTTAAATCCTGAATACGCATTTCTTATGCCCTCCTGTTAGTTAAAAGTAGATATAGAAAGTAAATCCCGCCTCCTACCGTTATAAACACGCTTATCGGAATCGCATAACTGAATACATGCTCCACAAGAAGCTGACCTCCTATCATTACAATCATACCAAACATAGCCGCACCAAGTATAAGTTGCCCATGACGATATGTTTTAAGAAGTTGGCGAGTAAGATTTGCAATAATAAGACCTAAGAACGAAATAGGCCCGACCATCGCAGTGGCCACAGCAATACAAAGTGTTACTGCAAGAAGTAGTCTACGTATGCTGGAATCATAATCTACACCCAGATTTATAGCCTGATCTCTTCCAAGCGTAATTACATCAAGAAGTGCAAGGTCTTTGCGAAATATAATAATTACCGCAGCAAGAATGATCAGTGAAAATATAATAATGTCCGAATTAACATTACTGAAGCTTGCAACAAGTGTAGCCAGCAGTGCATCGTATTCGTTTGAGTCCATTACCCTAGTAAGCGTAGTTTGTATGCTTGAGAAGAATGACGAAAGCACCGTACCTATTAACAATACATACAAAACATTATGCTTGGTCTTTTTGAAGAGATAACTGTATATAAAAGTTGCAGTTACACCCATAAGAATCAAGTCAACTGCAAATGCCAGATTCGTATTTACTGCAAGAATGCTACCTGAACCCGCGAAATACACCACCACTGTGTGAATTAGTGTATATAGTGAATTCATTCCCAAAAGACACGGTGTTACAATCGTATTATTGATAACCGATTGAAACACAATTGAGGCACCGCCTATTGCAAACGCTGTAATAAGCATAACGATAAGCTTTGGAGTCCTGATTTTCATTGCATATTTGAATAATTTTGTATTATCAAAATTCACCTCAACCAGCATGTATAACGCTGCTGCAAGCAATACAAGCATAGCCATTATTGTGAGTTTCTTAATATTCTTTCTATATGCAACATTATTCATCTACAGCACCTCCCATCTTTTTTGTACCAAGGTAAAAACGTATCGCTTTCCGTCCGTTTTTAAGTCTGTACAAAAGAAGTGCTATAAACAAGATGCTCCCTATAATCCCTATAATCAATTCGATTGGTAATTCATAAGGTGCTATAACCGTTCTGCCTATCATGTCACAAACAAGTACAAAAATCGCACCAAATAATGCCGTATCAATCAATGTTCCTCGGATCTTATCGCCTTTGATCATTGCAACAATGTTTGGAACAATTAGTCCTATGTACGAAATGGATCCTACAACAACTACAATCGACGCTGTAATCATCGCTGCAATACTAAGTCCCATAAAGAGAACTAAATTATATGGCACACCAAGATTTTTCGAGAAATCTTTTCCCATTCCCACAATATTGAAATGATTTGCAAATACAAATGCAAGAATAACAAGTGGGACAACAAGATATACAATCTCATAACGACCACGAATAACCATTGAAAAATGTCCAACAAGCCATGAAGAGAGTGCCTGCGTCATCTCGTATTTATAAGCTAAATAATTGGTTATGCCTCCGATAACATTTCCGAACATAATACCAACTAGAGGTACCATTATTACATCTTTGAACTTTATGTGCTGAACAAACCAAACAAATAGCCATGTTCCAAGAATTGAACTAACAAATGCAAATATAGCTCTTCCCCATATTGTTGAATTCGGCATAAAAAGGAGTGCAATCAGTATTCCCAGCTGAGCTGATGAAATTGTTGCACCAGTGCTAGGTGAAACAAATTTATTCATACAAAGCTGTTGCATAATAAGTCCAGCTACACTCATACCAATACCAGTACACAATAACGCAAGTAACCGGGGTAACCTAGAAATCAGAAGCAGTTCAATCTGCTCTGTATTCCCGCTTAAAATACTTCCTAAGTCTATATCTATAACACCAATGAATATCGACCAAGCAGACAAAATCAACATTATCGCAGCAAGAATAATGGTAAATAGATTTTTTCTTATTGTTCCTCTCTCCTCTCTTGGTTAGTTATATCTAACTCCTGGTGTTAAAAAATGCATCAAGCGAGTTCTTTCGGATGATGCATTTAGTTAGTTATAACTAACCATATGCTAAAAATATGAACTGCGTTAACAAGTTAGTCATTACTAACGCAGTTCTGAAACTTATTATAACATTAAATTTGTTTTTTACAAGATGTAAAGCGCCCAAAAATATGATAATAATTATCAGATGTTGGTAGGGTTTACCATTGTATGTAGCTGAAATTTGAAGCTAGTATTAATTCTACTATAATGCGCAATACTAATTAAAACTCCCATCCCATACTGGCATATTCTTAATATACTCTTGTTCCACTGCAGGTACGTAATATAATTCCATTCTCCATCGAACATATAGTCGGAGTATATGCCAACCTTTTCTAACGGGACCATATCCCCATATTTTATTAAATTTTAGTAACTTCTTCTTTCTGTTCCTCACCTGCATAATACCTTGCTTGTGTTTTCCAATTTTTTGCTTAAATCTTTTTTTTTACTTTCATCAAAGCTTCATGATTTCCCCTTTGCACTAAGCTTCCTTTGTCAAATACCAATATATCATCACAGAAACGGCAACTACTCATTCTATGAGATATATAAATACTTGTTTTGTCATGAACCATTTCGTTAAAACGGGAATAAATCTCGTGTTCACTAATTGGATCAAGTGCTGCAGTTGGCTCATCTAGAATAACAAATGGCGCATCTTTGTATAACGCTCTAGCAATCGCAATCTTTTGAGACTCACCACCAGAAATATCTTCTCCTTCTCATGCATTATGAAATAATTTAGTGTCTAATTTATTAGGCATCTTATCAATACGATCTTTAACTCCTGCACATTCTAATACCTTCCAAATCTTTTCTTCCTCTATATTCTTACTGCCTCCCACATTCTCCTTAACCGGAATAGAGAACAAGGAAAAGTCTTGGAAAACTGTGGCAAAGAGATTTAGATATTCCCCATAATCGTACTCTCGAATATCTACTCCATTTAATGTAATCTTACCCTCGGTAACATCGTATAGCCTACACAGTAATTTGATAAACGTTGTCTTTCCTGCACCATTACGACCAACTACTGCAAAGCGACTTTTCATATCTAATTTAACTGATACATCTTTTAATATGTAATCCTCACATTCTGGATACCGGAAACTTACATGATGAAATTCGAATTCATATTCATTATTCCCACACTTCTCTACTGGTAAAGAGCCCGTATCTAGTTTATTCCTCTTATCCAAAAAGTCGGTATAGAATGATAAATAGGACTGACAAAGTCGAAACCCATTCATCTCTTCGATAATGCTTCGAAGTGAACTATTCATCTGCCTTACTGCACCCACATATCTTGTAAATGCACCTATCGATATTGCACCTACATATGTTTTTACTATAACAAAAAGATATGCTAATAATAGAACAGAATCATTTAAGAAAGAGGTTGTCATTAAAAACTGTTGTGTTGCTTTCCAAAACCGCTGATAAAAATCAATTATTGCAATATTCAGTTTCTTCCATTCTGAACAAATCATTCCTCTCATTCGATATAACCGAATTTCTTTTGCGTAATCAACATCCGTAGAAAGTTTCATGGACATAAATTCCATCTTTTGATTGATATCCATCATCTCTTGATACATGGAAAAGTTCTTCTCATGAATATCTTTTGATAAAACAGAATAGATTACTGCTAATATAAGAATTAATACTCCAACCAATGCAAATGAACCCACTCTAGATGTAATAATTCCTAGAAAACCTGCTTCTTTTACTTCCTCAAGACAAAGCCCAACTAACATTATAATAGACACCAAAAAACCTACTGCACCCGTAAGTATTTTTGAAAAATGTAGCATATAATAACCAAATCCACCATTTCTAGATACATTATAGTCAGCAGCCTGAAACTCTTCTAGATTCTTCTTATCTTCAAAGGTTGCATAGTCAAGGGAAATAGCTTTTAGAAGTATTTTGCTGTTACATAATCGATTAATGGTCATACTTTTTACTTCTATAATTTGATTAACAAAGCTTGAAAGTATTCCAATAATACCCGTCATTACTATCATTATAGCTACTTGTAACAATGCTTTTCTCCACTCTGCTAATAATAAGGAATCAATTATATATGCAC